>NZ_DKLH01000008.1:0-117890 GCF_002455685.1 Sphingobacterium sp. UBA6645 | reverse complement strand
CGATAGCCTCTCTTTTTTATCGTGAAATAAGTCTTATAGAACTTTCTTCAATAAGTTGTTCATACCGACTAGATCGCCAATGATTTTCTCTAATTGATCAGCATTTACTCTTTCTTGTTGCATGCTATCTCTATGACGAATAGTAACTGTATTGTCCTCTAAAGACTGATGATCCACTGTGATACAGAACGGTGTACCGATCGCATCTTGACGACGGTATCTCTTACCGATAGAGTCTTTCTCGTCGTATTGGATATTGTAGTCTAGTTTCAATTTTGCCATAATCTCTCTTGCTTTTTCTGGAAGACCATCTTTTTTCGTCAATGGTAATACAGCTGCTTTAACAGGAGCAATAGCAGGGTGGAACTTTAATACGACACGTGAATCTTGTTTTTCTTCTGTTGATAAATCTTCCTGAACTAAGCAGTTTGCTAATACCGTTAAGAATAAACGATCTAGACCAATGGAAGTCTCAATAACGTAAGGGATATAGCTTTGATTGATCTCAGGATCGAAATACTGAAGTTTCTTTCCAGAGAATTCTTGATGTTGTTTTAAGTCGAAATCAGTACGAGAGTGGATACCTTCTACTTCTTTGAAACCGAATGGGAATTCGTATTCTACGTCTACCGCAGCATTAGCATAGTGTGCTAATTTTACGTGGTCGTGGAAACGGTATTTCGCAGGATCAGCACCTAATGCTAAGTGCCACTTCAAACGAGTTTCTTTCCATTTTTTATACCAGTCTAATTCAGTGCCTGGGCGTACAAAGAATTGCATCTCCATTTGCTCGAACTCACGCATACGCATGATAAACTGGCGCGCAATGACTTCGTTACGGAATGCTTTACCAATTTGAGCAATACCAAATGGAATCTTCATCCTACCGGTTTTCTGAACATTTAGGAAGTTGACGAAGATACCTTGCGCGGTTTCAGGGCGTAGATATACTTGTTCCGCACCGTCCGCCATGGCACCCATCTGTGTTGCAAACATCAGGTTAAATTGGCGCACGTCTGTCCAGTTTCTAGTTCCTGAAATCGGACATACGATATCGTGATCTTCAATGATATTTTTTAGACGAGCTAAGTCATCTGCATTTAATGCATCATCAAGATCTTTTTGTAACTGAGCAGCTTTTTCGGTTTTCCCATCTTTTTCATAGCGGTCGATCTTGTCCTCAATTAATTGGTCGGCACGATAGCGTTTCTTGGAGTCCTTGTTGTCGATCATAGGATCGTTGAACCCATCTACGTGTCCGGATGCTTTCCAGGTTGTTGGATGCATGAAGATCGCAGCATCAATACCTACGATGTTCTCATTCAATTGAACCATGGATTTCCACCAATAAGACTTAAGGTTGTTTTTCAATTCAGAACCTAATTGGCCGTAATCATATACGGCACTTAAACCGTCGTAAATTTCACTGGAAGGAAACACAAAACCGTACTCCTTCGCATGCGAAATTATATTCTTAAAGAAATCATCTGTTTGCTTACTCATAGGAAGCAAATATAATGTATTCGTATGACTTATTATGCCATTAGGTCGCGAATTTGTTGGCTCGCGTTTTTATTGTCTACTTTTTTGATAATATGTTGGATAACGCCATTTTCATCAATAATGAAGGTAGTTCTAGCAGTTCCCATATATTTTTTGCCATACATGTTTTTCTCTACCCAGACGCCATAATCATTGACGATCTTTTGATCTTCATCTACTAATAGTGTAAAGGGCAATTCGTACTTGTTGATGAACTTCTGATGCGATGCCTCACTATCGATGCTGACACCGATAACTTCATAGCCGTCTTTCAAAAGACTTTGGTAATTGTCTCTAAAGTTACAGGCTTCGGTAGTACAGCCAGGAGTGTTATCTTTCGGGTAGAAGTAAAGAATAACTTTCTTGCCTTTGAAATCGGCAAGTTTAACCTCCTTACCATGCTGATCTTTCGCTTGAATTGCCGGCGCTTTATCGCCTACATCAAATGTTGCCATAATATCTTTTATCTCGTGAATGTTGCTTCGTAGATCTTCTCGTTATCTTTCCAATCCTTCACAACTAATTTGAATTTATGTTGTCCTTTCGATAATGAGGAATCGAAACGATGCCAAATATGTCGGTTCTTCGAATCGTATTCCATCAATACCCACTTGTCATCGATATACGCATTGAATGATTGAATTCCAGAAAAGTTGTCGGAAATAGTGAAATCTATTTTAGATTGGGCACTAACGTTCTTTCCATTGCTAAAGTTGCGCGGAGTAATGGTCGGTGCAATCGTATCCACGGCGACATAGAAAGACCCAAAGTTCCGCGTATTCACGCTAACCCATCCTTTTTCAAGCTTTCCACCTTCAGCGCCATTTTGCACGGAAGCAATTAAAGCCTTGCTTTCTAGGTGTGGGGGTAGATTGGTTGGCTTGATATTCAGCATATAGCTAGAAAATAAAGGGATGTAAGCATTTTGGACATGATGAACATGCGAATAGCTATTCGCAATAGGCGCGCTTTGGCTGTATACAAAGTCCAGGTCGCCATACAAAGTCTCTGTCGGGATTTCTATTTGTAAATGATCAGCAGAGAATTTATTAACCTTGTTGTAGGCGAATCGTTCTCCTTTTAGAGGGTTGGCCTTTGGTTGATATGAAGGGTTATTCCTGATTTGAAAATTCAATTCGCTGCAATTTCCTTGCACATCTTTCACGACATATTTAACATCATGAACTTCTTGATCCTGCAATTCGATGACACCTTCATTTTCCAAGTGTTTGAATATTTCAATTCTATTACCCGGATCTTTAAAACTCTTCTGAACCTTGACTTTTGTTTTTTTCCAGTGCGGATAATCAATATAAGAATGAATACCTCTGGACGTATTGAAATCTAATTCCTCAAATACAACCGTCGAAACGGGTTGCCCATCGATAAACAAATCGATAGAATATACCCCGTTTTGAAAGCCCCCAGCGCGATGTCGATCTATGCTATTGATACCTAATCCAAACTTCCCATTAACGGAAATAGGAGCTCCGGACGCTAGTGCATAACGACCTGAACCTAAAGCTTTCAATTGCATATAACGGCGTCCGGTGAATTCATTAAAGATAGGCTCATTAAGATCATAGACCATGAGTCCGTTGATCGTTGGAGCAAAGTTATCCTTGAATCGAAGTCCAAATAACTGGGTATTTAACGGGCGCTGAGTTTTTGTATCTCGGATTTCGAAATGTAGATGCGGTCCTGCCGAACCACCAGTATTTCCGGCATTGCCGATAAACTGTCCTTTCGTCAATTTTACTTGACCCTCTTTCAACTCCAAGTCCACGTCAAAGCGCTGTTGTTTGTATTGTTCGGCGCGGATGATATTGGTCAAGGCATCATTAAAGCTGTCCATATGTAGATATACCGAAGTATATCCATTGGGATGCGCGATGTAAACAGAGTTTCCCCCGCCGCCGATCTGCACTCGAACGCGCGATACATAGCCTTCAGCAGCAGCATGCAGCGGCAGACCTATTCTTTGCTGCGTGCGATAGTCGTCGCCCGCATGAAAATGTGTAGACCTGAGCTCACCGAATGTTCCCGAAGCATCAGGAGCAATATTCAGGGGATTCCGAAAATAACCCTGTGGGTAATTACGTGAAGTATATATATTATTATTCTGTGCATGGGATGACATCCCAAGGGTAGTAGCAAGTAAAAGTGTGACGAACGTTTTTCTCATTTTATTTAATTTGGCATACAAACATGGAATTTCCCTCCAAAAACCCTTCCAGTTTGTCGCCGATCTGAACAGGGCCCACGCCAACCGGCGTGCCTGTATAAATAAGATCTCCTTTACGGATCGTAATGTATTGCGAAATAAAGCTGATTAATGTGTCATAATCAAAGATCATATCCCTCGTATTTCCTTCCTGAACTGTCTCTCCATTTTTTGTTAAAGAGAAAGTTAGTTCCTGTATGTTCTCAAATTCCTCTTTCGGAATGAGGTTACTGATAACAGCAGAATGATCGAAAGCTTTTGCTAGTTCCCAAGGCAAGCCTTTAGCCTTATGTTCGGCCTGTATATCTCTAGCCGTAAAATCTATTCCCAAACCAATAGCGTCGTAGTATTTGTGTGCAAATTTCTTAGAAACATGCTTCCCTTCATTGCACACACGAAGCACGACTTCCACTTCATAATGTACATCCTTAGAAAACTCCGGAAAATAGAAGTCTTTATTATCTTTCAAAACGGCGGTGTCGGGTTTAAGAAAAATAACCGGTTTCTCAGGAACCGGATTATTCAATTCTTTGGCATGATCTACGTAGTTTCTACCTACTGCTATTATTTTCATGAATGTTATTTATTGATGTAAATGCTCAGGAGATTCCGCTCCAACGGCTTAACAAACTTAGCAAAACTGAGAGGGATTAGCAAGATAAGCGCAGTGCCAAGCGACTGCCTCACGAGACTCATTTTATATTTATAGATTCATATGACCGTTTATATGTTAACTCCTGCTGATTTAACATTGTATTAATATTGCAATAACTAACTTTGTCGTATGAATAACTTTAAAGCTGTACTATTCGATTTAGATGGTACTTTGATAGACTCTGAATACTTTTACTATAGCAATTGGGCACCGATTCTTTCAGAAGATTATGGATTAAGCATAACTTTCGACGATTGGATTTCCAATTTTGCAGGACATACCCTAGCTCGCAACGTTGTTATGTTGAATGAGCAATACAAATTGAAAGTCGATGAAGAAGACATATGGTTTGCAACGCGTTCTAGATATGCAAAAGCAGATATGCGAACGATCAGATTGATGCCACATGCACAAGAAATATTGGAGTTAGTTAAATCGAAAGGGCTAACCACAGGGTTAGTAACCTCCAGTTATAAAACAACAGTAGACACCGTGCTCGGTGAACATAAATTATTAGATTATTTCTCGTTTTTTGTGACTAGAGAATCTGTAGAACAACCTAAGCCCAATCCAGAACCTTATTTACTGGCTACACAGAAGCTCGCTATCCCATCCGAAGAGATCCTGGTAGTAGAAGACACCAGCACAGGATGTACCGCCGCTAAAGCCGCAGGGCTTTATTGCGTTGCTGTTTCTAAACAAGAAGTCGAACGCGAACGCCTTTCTCACGCAGATAAACTTGCCTCTTCGTTAAAAGAAGTGGAAAGTTTATTGTTCTAAACGATTTAGCATTCCAGTTTTCCCGTTTTATTCGTAGATTTAAATCTATTGATTGTAAATCTTATGAATAGACGGACCGCGATTAAGCAGCTATTTGTGGTTGCAGGGGGTATGATGATTGCAACCTCCTGTGATTTCACAGATAAATCAACCAGCATCGTGCTTAATCATCTTAAACTTAATAAAGCAGACGAGGACCTCCTCGCTGAATTGACTGAATCCCTAATCCCTAAAACCGACACGCCGGGCGCTAAGGACCTCAATCTACATCTCTTTGTGATGAAGATGGTCGACGATTGTGCCAGCCCTGAAGAACAGAAAGCTTTCATAGAAGGGTTGAAAGGAGCAGAAACGATTAAAGGAAAGGGGCTAAAGGATATGCAAACCTACCTAGCGGCATTGCCCGCCGAAGATGTCTTTTTCCAACTTCTGAAACGACGTACCATTCAAGGCTACTTGAACTCGGAATATGTCATGAAAAATAAATTGGTGTATGAATTAGTGCCTGGGCGCTATAATGGGGCAATGAAAGTTAACGGATAAGGAATGGCAAATTTAAATATTGATTCTGCGAAAGAACGCAGCTATGATGCTATTGTGATTGGCTCTGGAATATCAGGAGGTTGGTCTGCAAAGGAGCTATGTGAGAAAGGATTAAAAACATTGGTTCTTGAAAGAGGACGTGATGTTCAACATATCAAAGATTACCCGACTACCAATTTATATCCCTGGCAGTTTGAACATCGAGGCGAGATACCCTACGATGTGAAGGAAGAAAACCCCGTGGTTAGCAGATGTTATGCCTTCCGAGAGGATGCACAGCACTTCTTCGTGAAAGATAAGGAGCATCCCTACGTGCAGGAAAAACCATTCGATTGGATACGTGGATACCAGGTAGGAGGGAAGTCCTTGCTGTGGGCCCGCCAAACACAACGTTGGTCCGACTTTGATTTCCAGGGTCCTGCGAGAGACGGCTTCGCTGTCGATTGGCCTATCCGATACGACGACCTCAAGCCATGGTATGATCATGTAGAACGCTTTGCCGGGATCTCGGGCAACAAGGATGGCCTTCCGGAGTTGCCGGATGGCGAATTCCTCCCTGGCTTTCCCTTAAATATCGTCGAAAAATACTTCAAAGAACAGGTTGAATCCAAATACCCTGGACGCAAAGTCATATCGGCTCGTTGCGCGCATCTTTCGAAGCCTAATCAGATTCATCTCGATCAGGGACGCGTACAATGTCAGAATCGATTGCTATGTCAAAGAGGTTGCCCATTTGGTGGCTATTTCAGTTCCAATGCTTCCACGCTACCTTGGGCTGCGAAGACAGGGAACATGACGCTGAGACCAGATTCTGTTGTGCATTCCATCCTTTATGATGATGAAAAAGGAAAAGCGATCGGTGTCAAAGTGATCGACCGAAATACGAAGGAAGAGATTGATTTCTTCGGCAAGCTGATCTTTGTTAATGCTGCCGCCTTGAACAGCAACCTGATTCTCTTGAATTCCAAATCGAAGCGCTTCCCGAATGGACTGGGCAACGATTCGGATACCTTAGGCAAATATGTCGCTTTCCATAATTACAGTGCTCGGATATCTGCAGAGCATGAAGGGCATTTGGATTATAAAGTCGACGGTAAGAACCCTGCAGGTGGAGGTTACATTCCACGTTTCAGAAATCTGCATAAACAAGAAACCGACTTTCTTAGAGGCTACGCTGCTGGCTTTGGAGCATACCGCCGCTCGGGCTCAGACCAATCCGGCATAGGCGAAGACCTGAAATCTTCCTTATTGAATCCGCAATTGGGCAATTGGGGCGTAGGATCGCATATGATGGGAGAAACGATTCCGAAAGCATCAAACTACGTTGCACTCGATGAAACCCAGAAAGACGAATGGGGAATACCGCAATTGAAGATCTCGGTTGACTATGATGACAACGACGCTAAGATGAAAAAGGACTATCTGGATACGATGGAAGAGATGTTCACGGCTGCCGGCTTCACCAATATACAGCGCAATGAATCGTCACAGGCACCAGGCTTAGATATCCATGAAATGGGAGGCGTACGTATGGGCTTCGACCCGAAGACATCGATGTTGAATAAATGGAATCAAATCCACAGCTGTCCAAACGTCTTCGTGACGGACGGTGCTTGTATGACTTCAACATCTACGCAAAACCCTTCCTTAACATATATGGCATTCTCCGCTCGCGCAGTAGACTACGCCATCAACGAACTCAAGAAAGGCAACATCAGTTAGCACCTATCCTAAATCGTATACTATAAACATAAAAAAGGCGCCGTAAGGCGCCTTTTTCAGTATCTAATATCTAATATCTATTGTCTAACGTCTAAATTTCCACTGTCGCATCCATCGCGAAGTCTTCATTCATCAAATGCACGATTTCCATAGACTTCTCATAGTTTGTAGACTTCTTCGAGAAAAAGTCATGCTGCGTAGTCTCTGTATTCAAACCGTTCAATACAATAGGATTCACTTGTTTTACTTCAAAGATCGGCTCGAAACCTAAGTTCATTAAGGCCTTGTTACCATTATAACGAACATACTCTTTTACCTCAGCAGTTAAACCTACCACGGTATAAAGCTCTTCAGTGTACTTAATTTCGTTTTCGTATAAGTCATTCAATAAAGCCAAGAAACGTTGTTTTACTTCCTCTTTGTTCGGAAGTTTAGCGAATACTTCTTGAGCAACTAGCCCTACGAATACACCGTGGATAGACTCATCAGCAACGATTTTCTTGATGATATCTGCTGATGCTACCATCTGACCCTGACCACATAACCATAACGGTAAGAAGAATCCAGAGTAGAATAAGAAAGACTCTAATAATACAGATGCTGCCATAGCCATGAACAGCTCCTCGTTAGAAACCTTTTCTTTATCGATTCCGCGATAGTGTTTGTCGATTGTAGCCGCTTTATACTGCAAGAATTTATTCTGCGAAACCCAACCGAATACATCGTTGATTTCGTTTGTTGTCGATACGGTGGTAAAGATCGTAGAGTACGATTTAGCGTGGATAGCTTCCATCATACACATGTAAGACAATACCGCTTTGTTCTGCAAAGAATCGATATGGTCGATGATCTTCGGCATACCTGTATGCGATTGCAGGGTATCCAATAAAGTCAAACCACCTAATGCTTTCTTATAACATTCCTTCATATCCCAGCTCAAACCTTTCCAGCTGTCGATATCTTTGGAAGGAATATACTCGGTGTCAATCCAGAATTGCTTAATATTTTGTTCCCAGAACATCAACGCATAATCGTTATCTGGTGTGTTCCAGTTTACCGCGGTAAATTGTTTGCTCATTTTATTCAGTATCGTTGGTGAAAGAGGCTGAATCGATGTAGATGTCCTACATGCAATTCAGCCCTCTAGTAATATCTTTATCTATTTGTTGTGGAATCTATGCCGAACAAGAGATACACTCTTCAATCGTGGATTTACGTGTTCTTGTGTAATACAAGGACTTCAATCCTAATTTATGCGCATAGATATAGTACTTCGCTAAGTCGCGCGTAGAATCCTTAGAATTCGTGTGAAGGATAGTCGATACCCCTTGGTCAATATGACGTTGGATAACCGAGATCAATTTCAACACTTTCATCTGATCCATATCATAAGCCGACTTGAAGTAGAAATAGTTGTCGTTCGTTAAGTAAGGCATAGGGTAGTAGGTTGTACTATCTCCATACTCTCTTACCTCAATGATATCTACAATCGGCATCACAGAAGCCGTAGCGTTCATGATGTACGAAGTCGACTGGTTAGGAGCGATCGCCAAGCGGTAAGCATGGTAGATACCGTGCTCTTTTACCTGAGCTTTCAAGTTGTCCCAATCCTCAACTGTAGGGATATGAACACCAGCGAATAATTCTTTAACTTTATCAGTTTTTGGTAAGTAATCGCGGTTTAAGTACTTGTCGAAGTATGTTCCGTCAGCATAAGCAGATTTCTCAAAGCCTACGAATGTTCTACCGCGCTCTTTCGCAATCTCCATAGAAGCTTCGATAGAGTAGTAGTTCATCATCATGAAGAATGTATTCGCGAAGTCTAATGCCTCAGTAGATTCATACATGATAAAGCTTTTCGCTAAATAACCGTGTAAGTTCATCGCTCCTAAACCAACAGAGTGCAATTCTTTGTTCGCTTTAGCAATCGATGGAACCATCTCGATGTTCGTTACGTCAGTAACCACTGTCAATGCACGCATCGCTGTTTTTACGGTTTCCTTGATACGTTTGTTGTCCATAACGGTCGCTACGTTCAAAGAACCTAGGTTACAGGAAATACCATAACGGATGGTATCTTCTTTACCGTAGATATTAATATCCGACACTTCTGAAACCTGCATAATCTCAGTACACAAGTTTGAGAATTTAACCTTGCCAATGCCATTCAAAGCATGCTCGCGGTTCGTGTTCTCCTTGAAGAAGATATATGGATATCCTGATTCTTTCTGTGTCTGTGCAATCTTCACTAATAAGTGACGTGCATTGATTTTTTTCTTTTTAACATTTGGATTGGTGATCAGCTCATCGTACATCTCATCCATATCCAATTCGTCTAGGTATTTACCATACTCTTGCATTACCGTATGTGGGTAAATTAAGTAGCAAGGCTCGTCTTTCTCCGCCAATTCCATGAATTTATCAGGAACGATGATACCGATAGACAATGATTTAATACGTACTTTCTCGTCTACGTTGATTTTCTTACAGTCTAAGAACTCCTCGATATCCGAGTGGAAAATATTTAAGTACACAGCTCCTGCGCCCGGACGTTGTCCTAATTGGTTAGCGTAAGAGAATGTATCCTCCATGATCTTCATGATAGGCAATACACCGCCTGCACGGCCCTCAACACCTTTGATAGCCTCACCACGAGCACGAATCTTAGAGATGTTGAATGATACACCACCACCGATAGATGAAAGCTTCATAGCTGAATCTACCGCATAGCCGATACCGTTTAAGTTATCACCAATTTCATCTAGGAAACAGGAAACCAACTCGCCGGAACGTTTCTTTCCAGCGTTCAAGAATGTCGGGGTAGCGGGCTGATATTCTTGATTGATCATGATTTCTGCATACTCAATAGCTTTCTGTACGCCCTCTTCTCTTGCCAAGAATAAAGATACAGCAACAACGCGGTCTTCATAGCGCTCTAAAAACTTCTCGCCAGAGTCGTCGCGCAAGGCGTAACTTTGGAAGAATTTAAACGCTGCCATGAACGATTGGAAACGGAATTTCTTAGCGAATACATAATTGTAAACCTCTTCCATTTGCTCGAATGTAAACCATTCATAGAAATCAATGTAATAGTTGTTTTCTATTAAATAATCTACTTTCTCCTTCAATGTGTAAAAGAATACAGTATTCTTATTTACATATTCAAGGAAATAGGCGCGTACAGCCTCTTTATCTTTGTGGAGGCTGAACTCGTCATCATGTTTGATCATGATTTCGTTGTTAAGCAATATCCAATTTTTCGCTACCTCGTTTGCTATCATAGTGCTGATTTTTGATGATGTCAATAAATTGATTAATATCTTCCAATGTGCCAGAAAGTTCAAATTTCATCGCCAATGGAATGGCATAGTGATCCGAAATCTTCTCCGCTGCGATCGCGTAGTTTCGTCCCCAGTTGCGATTACCGCTAGATGTTACCGAGTAAAGGTGCTCTGCGAATTTATTCGCGAAACCCTCGGTCTTATCAGGAACCTTGCCGAAATTGGTGGTATATGTTACCAAATGGCCGGGCTCAGTAATTACCGTATCCTCTTGAATACGAATAGCTGTCCAGCCTGTAACTTGGATCACTTTGTTGATAAAGCGCTCCACGTTGCCTGTTCGTGAGTCGTAATATAGATAAATCATAGATATAGGCTAAATGATTTAATATTATAATGCGATCTGATCTAACTCGGCAGGGTTAAATCCAATGATACGATTCTTAATCTCGTCGTTCTCCAAAACGATTACCGTCGGCACCGTTCGAACTTTAAACTTAACAGCTAATTCCGGCTCGTCGAATGGATTAATAGTTTCGTAGGCAATACCTTTGTTGTCTAAGTATGCCGATACCTGTGCGCATGGTGCACAGTCATTTTTTTCGAATTTAATGATTCTTGCCATGTTATATTAAGTTTGAAAATCCCAAGCTCGGTAGTAGAGTCCGGAACTTTGATAAATGAAAAAACGTTTGATTGGAGAAGGTTACATTCTCAACTAGAACAAATATCTCATTAATATCTTCAGATACTAAGCTATACTTTTCCACATTGTCCACAACTATCCGCTTAAAACGCGCTTGGCAACACGTGGGTAATAATAAGCTGTTGATTTTCAAGGATTCTACTATGTGGATAACTTGATATGAGGAATTTGTTACGCAAAATACACTGCAATTTGTTCCGTTTTTTTAGTGTCATTTTATCTGCAAAAAATAGGCTTTTTATTCCATTTTGCTATATGGAAATCGGATTCGAAAATACAAGAAATTAACCTAAAAATAACAGTCTCTGTAAAAGACTTGTCGCAATATCCGTTAACCCGTTTAATTCAGTATTTTAGGACTTCCAAAAATAACATTGAATTAATATTAACAATTGCATTATGAAAAATTACTTTCTAATAGTCTTTCTCTTGTTAAGTACGCTGGGCTTTGCGCAAGAAAACTTGAGCTACCAAAAGCCATCGGCAGAAATCTTAGCATTAGCAGACTATCAAAGGCCTCCAGCAGTAGTGATTAGCCCCGATAAAAATTGGGTACTATTCCTTTACAGACCAACTTATAAAAGTCTTACTGACCTTGGCCAAGCAGAAACTCGTTTGGCAGGTCTACGTATGAATGCTGCTACGGGTATGCCTAGCGATGAAGTATTTTACAACGATATCGATTTGCGCTCGATGGACGGAAAGCAGACTTTTGACAAGCTTAACCTCCCTAACAACGCCCTGATCGCTAACTTAAGCTTTTCGCCTAACTCTAAAAAAGCAGCATTTACTATCACTGCAGAAAATGGAACAGCGCTTTATGTATTGGATCTAGCGACACGCAGAATTGATAGATTAACGCGCGAAGAACTTAATGCGGTGCTGGACGCGCCATTCCGTTGGAATCGCACTTCGGATAAATTGCTGGTTAACAAAAGAGTGATTCCGCCCGTACGTCGCATCGATGACGACAATGTTCCTGCCGGCCCTATCGTTTCGACAAGCGGCGGTCAGATTTCCCAACTACGTACCTACCAAGATCTATTGAAAACTCCACAAGACGAGGAACAGTTCGTCGAACTGGGCAATTCCCAACTAGTATGGGTAGACCTGCAAGGAAAAGAAGAGAAGTTTAAAGACGCCGATCTATATGTAGGTTCTAGTATTTCGCCTGATGGCAACTATGTAATGGTGAGCACCTTGAAAAAACCATTCTCCTATGTGGTTCCATATTATAACTTCCCACAGGAAACGAATATTTACGACTTGAAGGGCAACTTGGTTAAAAAGGTAAACGAAACACCTTTGATTGAGGTGATGCCTAAGGGTTTCTCTTCGGTTAGACCGGGCAAACGTGCATTTAGCTGGCGTCCCGACAAAGCAGCGACCTTATCGTTTGTGGAAGCTATCGATGGGGGCGATGCAAGCAAGGCCGCAGAATGGCGCGACGAGCTATTCAACTGGGAAGCACCTTTCAACGGCTCACCCAAATCGTTGATGAAAATAGCAGACCGCTTTGGCGGCGCATTCTACGGAAATGATCAATACGCTTTGGTAAGTTCACGCTGGTATGATACCAGAAACGTGAAAACATTCTTGCTGAACCCAACGACAGGTGAAACGAAGCTAATCGACGATAGAAATAGCCAGGATGTGTATGGTGATCCTGGAAAAGTACATTTGGATAAAAACAACTTCGGAACCTATAGCATGTACATCAATAAAGACAATATCTATTTGATCGGCGATGGGTATACGAAAGAAGGTGAGTTCCCATTTATCGACGAGATGAACTTGAAGACTTTGAAGAAGAAACGTTTATATACCGCAAAGGCTTCTGAAATGCAAGAGCGTATCTCATCAGTAGTGGATATTAACAAAGGTGATATCATCGTTTCCTTACAATCGCCAAAGGATTTTCCAAACTACTACAGCAAGAATATCAAATCGGGCAAACAAAAGGCAGTAACCAACATTCAAAACCCATTTCAATCTTTGGAAGCAGTTCATAAGGAAGTATTGAACTATAAGCGTAAAGACGGCGTGGAACTTTCCGGCACCTTATATCTTCCGGCTGGCTATGACAAGTCGAAAAAGGAGAAACTACCCTTGTTAATCTGGGCTTATCCAAGAGAATATAAAGACAAGGCGACTGCCGGACAAAGCACCAACAACCCGAAGGAATTTACATTCCCTAACTATGGTTCTTTCGTTTATTGGGTATCTAAAGGATACGCCGTTCTTGACAATGCCGCATTCCCAATCGTAGGTGAAGGTACAGCTGAACCCAATGATACGTTTATTCCTCAATTGGTTGCCAACGCCGAGGCAGCGATTGACGCCGTCGATCAACTAGGATATATCGACCGCAGCCGCGTTGCGGTAGGTGGCCACTCTTACGGCGCTTTTATGACAGCACACTTGTTGAGCAACTCAAAACTGTTTGCAGCTGGTATCGCACGTTCTGGTGCATACAACCGTACGCTAACACCTTTCGGATTCCAAAGCGAGCAACGCAACTTCTGGGATAATCCTGAGCTTTACGTAACGATGTCGCCATTTATGAGTGCTGACCGCATGAAAACACCGATGTTGCTAGTGCACGGCGCAGCGGATAACAACCCTGGAACTTTTACATTACAAACTGAACGCTATTTCCAAGCATTGAAAAACCTAGGGGCCCCGGTCCGCATGGTTATCCTACCTCGCGAATCACACGGATATGCAGCTAAGGAAAATATCTTCCACTTATTATGGGAACAAGACCAGTTTTTGGAAAAGTATTTGAAGAAGTAGATTTTAGACATTAGATATTAGACATTAGATTTTAGAGCAGGGGTGAATTCACTCCTGCTTTTTTTGTGCTGTTTTGAACAAGGAAAGGAAGGGGAATTTGTCTTTTAAGCGAGAATAAAGGTTGTTTTGAATGAGGAAAAGAGGGATGCAAGGATTGACAGGATCCTGCTCATCTTTTCATCCTTCCTTTCCTGGTTCAAAGACAACCCATCCTTCCCTTCCAAATCAACCAATCAACCAATCAATCAATCAATCAATCAATCAAGCAAACAAACTATACTGTCTAACATCTAATATCTAATATCTAATATCTCACGTCATAGGTCTAACTACTAAATACTAACTACTAACTACTCCCAATTGAAACCCCAATCAAACCCGCTTCCGAGCGGGTTTGATTGGGGTTTCAATTGGGTTTGTAAGGGTTTTGAAAGGGAAGTGTATCGAAGGATGTTAGAATAGTATATGCAGCTTATTGGTCTGCTTTTACATCCATACTTAGTCCGTATGTTCCCCATCCCAGATGGATTTTTCCGGTCTGGTCTGCTGTAATTTTTAGTCTTTCTAGCGATTCTGTTGTAGTTTCGTTAGGTACTTCGACTTTTAGGACGTCATCTTTTTCCTCGAATTTGGTACCCCATTGTTGCCAATTTTTATTAAAAATTAGGGTGCTGCTTTGCTCTCCCGGAATGGTGTTTAAACCGTACTTTCCTGCTGGAAGTTTTTGTCCGTTTACCGTTACGTTTTTGTCAAATTCGATGGTGGTTGTTTCGTTAGCGCCCGTACGCCAGCGCTCGCCAGGCTTCACAAGGTCTACGCCTATTTCGCGTCCCTTTAATGAGGGGCTACCATAGCGGATATTGATCGTAACGCCGTCGCTGGTGGTCACTGTTGAACTGTCGAGTGGGCTTGCAACTTGTTTCGGTTTATCGGCCTTCGTCATTTTTGTCGCTGGCATCGTTGCCTTGGGCATAGGCGGTTTCTGCGCGTATCCAAGTGTGCATAAGAGCAGAAAACTGATTAGGAATGTTATATTTTTCATATTTCCTCCTTTTGGATTAGTATGTAAATAGAACAAGCCCATCTAAAAATAGTTTGCAGGCGAAAGTGTTAAAATATTGATTATGAATTGGTTTATCTGCTGGTTGAAAATGAAAAGGGGCTGCAGTGCGCAGCCCCCATTTCTAAATATAAGGAACGGTTAGTTGAGCAGTTAAACAAGGTATTCAAATAACGTTTGATCCTTGTTGACTTCGATGAAGTCGAATTTATAAGACTTTAATCGTTCTATAAAGCTGGTATAATCTTTTGGATCGTTCAGCTCGATACCGATAAGTGCCGGACCACGCTCGCGTTCGGTCTTTTTGATGTATTCAAAGCGTGTGATATCATCCTTAGGACCTAATACTTCGGTTACTAATAGACGTAATGCACCGGGGCGCTGTGGGAATCGGACGATAAAGTAATGTTTGAAGCCTTCGTAAAGCAGCGACATTTCTTTTATTTCGCTCATGCGGTCGATGTCATTATTTCCGCCCGAAACGATACAAACTACCTTCTTGCCTTTGATTTCTTCTTTATGGAATTCTAGTGCTGCGATAGATAGCGCTCCGGCTGGTTCTACGACAATCGCATCTTTATTGTAAAGTTCTAATATGGTCGTACAAATCTTTCCCTCTGGGATGGATTTTACGCTATCTAACAGTTGACTGCTAATTTCGTAGGTCAGTGCACCGATTTTCTTTACAGCAGCGCCATCAACAAATTTGTTGATCTGTTCCAATTCAATTGGACTGCCATTTTCCAACGCAGCCTGCATGGAAGGTGCGCCTTCTGGTTCGACACCATAGCATTTTACATTCGGTGCAAACTTCTTCATGTGGTAGCTGACGCCTGAGGACAAGCCTCCACCACCAATGGGGATAAATACAGCATCAATATCCGGTTGATCTTCTAGAATTTCCACGGCTACAGTTCCCTGTCCTTCGATAATCTTGATGTCGTCAAACGGAGGGATGAACGTCATGTGATGTTCTGCAGCATAAGCTAGCGCGCCTTTTTGACAGTCATCAAAGGTGTCGCCCGTAAGGACGATTTCGATATTGCCATTTCCCCACATTTCTGTTTGGGTAATCTTCTGGCGAGGGGTAGGGCCTGGCATAAAAATAACGCCCTTGATGTTCAGTCGCTTGCAGGATAGCGCTACGCCTTGGGCATGGTTGCCCGCAGACGCGCATACAACGCCATGCGACAGTTCTTCAGCAGAAAGACTGCTGATTTTATTGAATGCTCCTCTAAGTTTATAGGAGCGTACTACTTGTAGGTCTTCTCGTTTCAGATAGACTTCGGCGCTATACTTCTCCGATAAATGGTGGTTGTATTGTAAAGGAGTCCTTTTTACTACATCCTTGATTTGTTCTTTGGCCTGAACGCTATCTATGGTTAAGGTTGATAAATCCAAACTCATGTTGGTATTGATTTGTATTAGGGAGTTAAAAGGCTGGAAAACCCAGCCTTTTATTATTATTTTACTAGTGTTAGTAAATCTTCGTCGTTGATGTCTTTCTTCGCATCGGCTAATACTAAGAAACGTTGATAACAATCGGCAAGACTATCTTTGTCTAGGTTGTAGCCTAGGCGCTCTAGGTGATGCTTCAAGGCATGGCGACCGGAGCGTGCCGTAAGGATGATATCGGCTTCTAATAAACCTACATCTTCCGGGCGGATAATCTCATAATTCTCTCTGTGTTTTAGGAATCCATCTTGGTGGATACCCGAACTGTGAGCGAATGCATTGCGGCCAACGATTGCCTTGTTAGGCTGTACAGGCATGTTCATCATTTCGCTAACCTTGCGAGAAAGCGCGGTGAACATGGTGCTGTCGATGTTGGATGTGATGCCGCCGAACGATTGCTTATGAACTTTTAAGATCATAGCTACTTCCTCTAACGAAGTATTTCCGGCACGTTCGCCAATACCATTGATGGTACATTCCACCTGGCGAGCACCGTTCTGTACAGCAGCGATAGAGTTTGCCGTCGCCAGACCTAGGTCGTTGTGGCAATGTGCAGAGATGATAGCTTGGTCGATGTTTTGAACATGATCTTTTAAGTATTTGATTTTAGCACCGTATTGATCCGGCAAACAGTAACCGTTTGTATCCGGGATATTGACTACCGTTGCGCCTGCGCCAATTACGGCTTCGATCATTTGTGCTAAGAATGCTAAATCAGCACGTCCGGCATCTTCCGCGTAGAACTCTACGTCTTCGACATAGGTTTTTGCATGTTTCACCGCTTCAACCGCACGCTCTAAGATTTCCTCGCGTGTGCTGTTGAATTTGTACTTGATATGCATGTCTGATGAGCCGATACCAGTGTGTATTCTTGGTCGCTTCGCATATTTCAATGCTTCAGCAGCTACATCAATATCGTTTTTGTTAGCACGGGTCAGTGCACAGATAATTACATTGTTGACAGCTTTAGATAATTCCACTACGGATTGGAAATCGCCAGGACTAGATACAGGGAAGCCAGCCTCAATGATATCGACGCCTAGGCGTTCCAAATCTTTGGCAATCTCGACTTTCTCTGGTGTCGTTAATTGACATCCCGGTACTTGTTCTCCATCTCTCAAGGTAGTGTCGAAAATGTATAAGTGATTAGGATCGTGTAACATGTCGTTTCTATTTATGTTTATTCCTTGGTTAAATTACTTGATGAATTCTAATACTTTAGCGCCCATTTCGTTGGTGCCTAATATTTTGTCGGCAGGGGTTTCTGCATTAGCAATGTCGCCTGTTCTCCAGCCGGCTTTCAAGGTATCAGCAACGGCTTGCGTCACTGTTTTTGCTTCGTCCTGTAGTCCGAAAGCGATGTCCAGCATCAATGCTGCGGATAGGATAGAGGCGAGTGGATTTGCTTTATTCTGGCCTGCAATATCGTGTGCTGAGCCATGGATAGGTTCGAAAAATCCAGTGCCATCGCCCATCGATGCCGAAGCTAGCATACCCATAGAGCCTGCTATCTGTGATGCTTCGTCGGTTAGGATATCGCCGAAAAGGTTCGCCGTAAGCACGACGTCGAATTTCTTAGGGTTCTTCACTAATTGCATAGCGGCATTGTCGATGAACATGTGCTCTGTTTCTACATCGCTATACTCTTGAGCAAGCTCTTGTACCACTTCGCGCCATAGTCTGGACGTTTCTAACACATTGGCTTTATCTACCGAGCATAGTTTTTTGCTGCGTGTTCTCGCTGCTTCAAAAGCTTTGCGCGCGATGCGCTCCACCTCATAGCGGTGATAGTTCATTAAGTCAGATGCGAAGGTGTTGTCCTCGTTGCGGTTTTTCTCGCCGAAGTACACATCGCCGGTTAGTTCGCGGAAGAAAAGTATATCTGTTCCACGTAAAACCTCAGGCTTTAAGCTGGAAGCATCCAATAGTTCATCGAATAATAGGATTGGGCGTAGGTTAGCATATAAGCCCAATTCTTTACGTATTTTCAATAGCCCTTGCTCCGGGCGTACCTTTGCCGAAGGGTCGTTGTCATATTTTGCATGTCCGATAGCACCGAAAAGAATAGCATCTGAGGATTTAGCTTTTTCTAATGTCTCATCTGGCAGTGGATTTCCGGTAGCTTCAATGGCTGTATGACCCATAATCGCTTCGTCAAAAACGAACTCATGGCCGTATTTTTCTGCAATAGCTTCTAATACTTGTTTTCCCCAAGTCGTTACTTCTTGTCCAATTCCATCTCCCGGAATAATAAGAATGTTCTTTCTCATATACTATAAAACGTTTTCTACTTTATGTTCAATGGCTTTTACTTCGCCACGCTCTAATACAATTCTATGTTCAATGCAGTTTGGCAGTTGGCTTTCATAATGGCCAACATAGATTAACGTCTTGCCATATTGGCAAAGCTCGTCTACTACATCGTTAAAATACTTAGCCTGTGTGGTATCTAATCCCTGACACGGCTCATCCAACACCAAGAGGGGAGGATTCTTTATAATGCTTCTGGCCAGCATGGCCAGTCGCTGCTTCCCGAGGGGAAGCGTATGGAGCAATTGATCTTTATGTTCGGTAAGATCAAAGAAATCCATGAGTTCTTCAATTTGTTTTTTCTCCTGAAATTTTACATCGATAAACCATCCGATGCTATCGTAGAATCCAGAAGCAAGGGTATGCCATACGGTCGCCTGCTGATCAAAATACCAGTGCATCTCCGGCGAGATCATGCCGATCTTCTCCTTGATGTCCCAAATGCTCTCGCCAGATCCTCGTGGATTGCCGAATAACGATATGGACAAACCGTAGGACTGCGGGTGGTCGCCATTGATTAAGCTCAATAAAGTCGACTTCCCGGAACCATTCGGTCCTTGTAATAACCATTTTTCGCCTACCTTGACAGACCAGGAAACCTTTTTCAAGACTTCCTTTTCACCATATCGGATGACAATATCCTTTAATTCCGCGATATGCGAATATGGCGTCTCAGGGATGGCTTTCAGGAAGCTAGGCAATGGCTTCTTGACGCGTTGCGCGTCTTGCAATACCTCGTCTAGACTATCAGCTTTTTCAATACGGCCATCAACAAGTTGTACGATGGAATTAATTCCATGAGGCAATTGCTTATCGTTTGTAATCAATAGCAACTGAACACCCTCGACGATCAATTCGTCTAGCCATTCGTTGAGTACTGCGCGTGAATTTGTGTCAAGGCCGGTGTAAGGTTCATCGATGATGAGCAACTGCGGTTTTTGCCAAAGTCCCTTGACTAATTGTAATTTCTTGTGTTCACCGCTGGATAACTCGATCAATTGGGACTGCTGTACATTCTCAAATCCGAAAGCCTTGATCTTTTCCTGAATTGCGGAAAAATCTAAGCCTTCTTTTTCTGCGAAATGCATCAATTCTGCATGCACCGTCAGCGTATCATGTCCTTGGTGACGGTTATAGCGCTGCTGATAATAGAAATTACGGTCGCCTTCAAGATTGGTAAACTGATACCAATTGGCGACATACACTGTTTTTTGAGCTAAAGAGCTGGACAGGTCGTAGTTGATTTCCACCTGTCCAGTTCCTTTGACAAGTCCGGCTATGGCTTTCGCTAAGCTAGTCTTGCCGGAGCCAGATTTACCAGCCAATACAAGCTGTTCGCCTTTCGCAATGGTCCATGACAAATCCTGCAAAACGGAATGTCTTCCGTATGCGAGCGAAAAGTCTCGTATATGCACCGTTACTGGCATTATCTTGCTGCTTCGAAGTTTTCTATTTCTGCTTTATGGCTTAAGATGAAGTCGATATCATCATAGCCATTAATTAGGCATGATTTCTTGTAAGGATTGATTTCAAAGGTGAATTGATCACCTGTTTCGGCAATCGTTAGTGTCTGTGCCTCTAAATCCACAACAAGTTCCGTATCCGGGTTAACAAATACCTTGTCGAAGATTTTTTCAAGGAATTCCTCTGAAACCGTGATAGGCAATACGCCGTTGTTCAAGGCATTGCCTTTGAAGATATCCGCGAAGAATGAGCTAACAACCACGTCAAATCCGTAGTCTTGTATAGCCCATGCAGCATGCTCACGGGAAGAACCACATCCGAAGTTCTTTCCAGCAACAAGAATCTTTCCTGAATAGGTAGGATTGTTCATCACGAAGTCAACCTTCGGCTGATCGTAACTGTCGAATCGCCAGTCACGGAATAAGTTGTTACCGAAGCCTTCGCGTGTTGTCGCTTTTAAGAAACGCGCCGGGATAATCTGATCGGTATCTATGTTTTCTATCGGTAGAGGAACTACGCGTGAGGATAGTTTTTCAAATTTTTTCATCTCTTTATTTATTATGCTTTAGAGGAATGTCAGAATTAAATGTAATGTTCGACCTTTGGAAAAGGATCGTAAAAGTGATGTAACAGCTTTTTCCAATCCTGATACACTTCTGATTGCCTAAAGCCAATCGTGTGATCTTCTAGGGTTTTCCAATGGACAAGCAGGATATATTGATCATCATGCTCCATACACTTTTTTAATTCATGGTTTATATATCCGTCGATGGACTGTATGATTGCTTCAGCTTCTTTAAAAGCCTTCTCAAATTCGCTAGAAAGACCAGCTTTAATATGTAGAATTGCAACCTCCAATACCATAGACGAGAAACCTCTTCGTTATACCAATTCTCTTACGTCTACGATTTTGCCGGCTACTGCTGCTGCTGCTGCACTCAATGGGCTTACCAACATCGTACGAGCATTTGGCCCCTGACGTCCTTCGAAGTTACGGTTAGAAGTCGAAACACAGTATTTACCTGCAGGAATCTTATCCTCGTTCATCCCTAGACATGCTGAACATCCGGGTTCACGAAGCATGAAGCCTGCTGCTTCAAATACCTTGTCGATACCTTCTTCTTTTGCCTGGGCTTCAACTTGTTTTGATCCCGGAACAATCCAAACTTCTACATTGTCGGCTTTCTTTTTACCTTGGACAAAGGCAGCGACTTGACGCAGATCTTCGATACGAGAGTTTGTACAACTTCCAATAAAGACATAATCAACGGGCTTGCCGATTACAGAATCGCCATCATGGAAGCCCATGTAATCCAGCGCTTTTTGATAGGATGGACGCTCATTCTCAGGTTGAGAATCTGTGGTTGGGATGTGTTCCGTAATACCGATCCCCATACCCGGGTTAGTACCATAGGTAATCATCGGTTGGATATCCGCAGCGTCAAATATTAATACTTCATCGAATTGTGCATCATCATCAGAGTATAATGTTTTCCAATAGGCTAATGCTTTATCCCATTCTTCGCCTTTTGGAGCAAATTCTCTTCCCTTGATATATTCGAAGGTAGTTTCATCCGGTGCAATCAAACCACCGCGAGCACCCATTTCTATACTCATATTACAGATCGTCATTCGACCCTCCATACTTAAAGAACGAATAGCTGAACCTGCGTATTCAACAAAATATCCAGTCCCACCAGCAGCAGAGATTTTTGAAATAATGTAAAGGATGATATCCTTCGCACCTACTCCGTTGCCTAATTCACCATTGACCTCGATCTTCATGGTCTTTGGTTTCTGTTGCAATAAACATTGTGTAGCAAATACCTGCTCAACCTGTGAAGTACCAATACCAAATGCAATAGCACCGAAAGCACCATGCGTTGAAGTATGGCTATCCCCACACACCATTGTTTTTCCGGGAAGTGTAATACCTAACTCAGGACCTATAACATGGACAATACCTTGGTAAGGGTGTCCTAAGCCGTATAGTTCAATGCCGAATTCTTTACAGTTTTTTGTAAGCATATCTACCTGATAGCGAGATAGCTCTTCTTTTATTGGAAGGTGCTGATCTAATGTAGGCACATTATGGTCAGCAGTGGCTACCGTTTGTTGAGGTCTGAATACCGGTAGTCCTCTTTTGCGTAATCCATCGAAAGCCTGCGGAGAGGTTACTTCATGGATTAGATGGGTATCGATATATAACATATCTGGAAACCCTTCAGCACGCTTGACGACATGTGCATCCCAAATTTTTTCTACTAATGTTTTTCCCATTTCTTTTATTGAACTGTTTGGTTTTAATTGTAAATGGGGTAAAATTATGAGATTATTAATTTTACCCCATTGAAAGCTATCTAATTTACGAAAAATTTAAATAGTTTTAATAGCTTTCATGGCAGTCATAGCTTTACGCAGCTTTCTACCCACTACTTCAACCTCGTGATTACGTAATTGCTCATTGACCTGAACCAATGTTATATTGTCTACTGACCCGTCTTTGCCTTCATTATAGTTTTTACCAACAACATCCGTGTCGATTTTGCTCATGAAGTCCTTCAACAATGGCTTGCATGCCTGGTCGAATAGGTAACAACCGTATTCTGCCGTATCGGAGATAACACGGTTCATCTCGAATAATTTCTTACGAGCGATAGTATTTGCGATTAATGGAGTCTCGTGTAATGACTCGTAATATGCAGATTCTGGCTTGATACCTGCGTCTACCATGGTTTCGAAAGCTAATTCCACACCTGCACGAACAAATGCAGACATCAGTAAATAGTTATCGAAGTATTCTTGCTCGTCGATTTTAACATCACCAGCAGCAGTCTTTTCAAAAGCGGTTTCTCCAGTTTCTGCTCTCCATTTCAATAGATTCGCATCGCCATTCGCCCAGTCTTCCATCATTGTTTTGCTGAAATGACCCGACATAATATCGTCTTGGTGTTTTTGGAATAAAGGACGCATAATGTCTTTCAATTCCTCCGACAATTGGAAAGCTTTAACTTTAGCTGGATTGCTCAAACGATCGAACATACCGCTCACACCACCATGTTTTAACGCTTCTGTGATCACTTCCACACCGTATTGAACAAGTTTTGCAGCATAGCCGGCGTCGATTCCTTTCTCTACCATTTTGTCAAATGATAGGATAGAGCCTGTTTGTAATAAACCACAAAGGATAGTTTGCTCGCCCATTAAGTCTGATTTCACTTCCGCTACGAAAGATGATTTCAAAACACCTGCGCGGTGGCCACCCGTTCCGACACAGTAAGCTTTTGCTTCTGCCCAGCCCTTACCTTGAGGATCATTCTCCGGGTGAACAGCGATTAGCGTAGGTACGCCGAATCCTCTCAAGTATTCTGCACGAACTTCTGAGCCCGGACATTTCGGTGCTACCATGATGACAGTAATATCTTTACGGATCTGCATACCTTCTTCTACGATATTGAAACCGTGAGAATAAGATAATGTAGCGCCTTCTTTCATCAATGGCATTACCGCATTGATTACCGAAGTGTGTTGTTTATCTGGAGTTAAGTTGATCACTAAATCAGCAGTAGGGATAAGTTCTTCATAAGTTCCTACATTGAAGTTGTTATCCGTTGCATTTTTCCAAGAATCTCTTTTTTGTTCAATAGCTTCTTTACGTAAAGCATAAGATACATCTAAACCACTATCTCTAAGGTTCAAACCTTGGTTCAAGCCTTGAGCACCACATCCTACGATTACGATCTTTTTACCTTTTAAAGCATTTACACCATCGTTGAATTCTGAAGAATCCATAAACTCTGCGACACCTAATTGATTTAACTGCTCTCTAAGAGGTAATGTGTTGAAATAATTTGCCATTGCTGTACTGTTTAAAATATTTTTCTTTTTAGATTGATTATTGATTGTTGATTATGCGTTTTTGGGCTACTGCGTATCCCAGATGCAGGTTGTCATGGCCAATGGAGGTGGTCAGGACATCTTCGATGGTATTCATCGTTGCACCATAAGTAGCAGTTTCATAAGCTGTAATAATATCGAATACACCTTCCTTGTAATCATTTTCGATTTCCTCGATCGTCGATAAGGCTAGGGCTTTCAGTTCATCGACTTCCGCTTGCTCCACAAAGTATGTTGGCTTTGTGCCTTTAGCATATGCATCCACATACTTTACCCAGCTTACGCCTTCTTTGATTCCAGTGCGTGTATAGCTCAGGGTCTGTGTGCTGACAACGATATGGCCGAAGTTCCAAATGATGTTGTTATTGAAACCTGCAGGGACTTCGTTCAACTGTTCTAAGTTAAGTTCTTCGATTAATTTGATGAAAGCACGGCGACTCTCGAATATGAATTTAAATACATTTTCCATCTACGTCCCGAATTACATAGTAAATACATCATCACGTTGATCCAGGAACTCGTTTTCAACGATTTCCGGTGCTGGCTCTTCCTGTTCGAACTGCTTAAGCTTTTTGTGGAATCCTGCGCTATCTTTAATGATAGCGATACGAGCGCCACGAACAAATTCGATAAGCTTGTACTTCCCAAGTTCTTCCGTTAGGCGGTCGATCTCTTCGCGATGTCCTGCTGTTTCGAAGACGATGTAGTCATTACGGATAACAACAACGTTAGCTCCGTACTGACGTAATAAACGCTCTACATATGCTTTCTCAGCAATTACATCTGCTGGGACCTTATATAAAGCTTGCTCTTGCCAAATTAACTCATCGTTCGTATTGAAATAAGCTTTCAATACTTCCACTTGTTTTTCAATCTGACGGCATAGCTTGCGGACAACCTCTTCCGATTCGGTAATCAGAATCGTGAAGCGGTGTATATTTTCCACCTCAGAAGGGGAGGTGTTCAAACTTTCTATATTGATTTTACGGCGCGAGAAGATTCCGGTGATACGGCCGATCATCCCGATAGTATTTTCTGTGTAAACAGTTATTGTATATTCTTGCTTTTCCATTTTACTTCAATCTGATTTCAGAAACACTCGTTCCTTGTGCAACCATCGGGAATACGTTGTTCTCTTTCCCCACCATCACTTCCAATAGGTAAGAGCCATCATGCTCAAGCATTGTCTTCAATGCTGATTTCAGGTGCTGACGTTCTGATACTTTGTTTCCATCGATATAATATCCCTTCGCTACAGCAACAAAGTCAGGGCTGGTGATATTCACAAACGAATAACGTTTGTCGTGGAACAACTGCTGCCATTGGCGAACCATTCCTAAGAACTCGTTGTTTAAGATGAGAATCTTCACCTTTGCGCCAAACTGCATAATCGTTCCAAGCTCCTGAATAGTCATTTGTATACCACCATCACCGATAATCGCAATGACATCACGATCTGGAGCACCATACCAAGCACCGATTGCCGCAGGCAAACCGAATCCCATCGTTCCTAAGCCTCCTGATGTAACACTGGATTTTGATTGAGTGTATTTTGCGTAACGACAAGCTACCATCTGATGTTGACCGACGTCAGTAACAATAACAGCATTACCACCCGTTAGCTCATTAAGCTCACGAACAACTTCGCCCATCGTCATGATATCCGTCGTAGGATTAAGTTCCTCCTGGATAACTTCCTTGATTTCCTCTTTTTCCAATTCGCGGAACTGCTGTAACCAGGCGCTGTGATCTACCTTATCTAATAAGGCAGTCAACATCGGAAGTGTTTCCTTACAGTCGCCCCATACAGGAACAGCTGCTTTCACATTCTTGTCGATCTCTGCAGGGTCGATATCCAAATGGACCACTTTCGCCTGTTTCGCATATTTATCCAAACGACCGGTTACACGGTCATCGAAACGCATACCAATAGCGATCAATACATCACACTCATTGGTCATCACGTTTGGCGCATAGTTACCATGCATACCTAACATACCGACATGAAGCGGGTGATCAGTAGCAAGGGCGCTCAAGCCCATTACGGTTGCAGCCGCAGGGAATCCGCTCTTTTCAATAAAACGCTGGAATTCCTCCTCTGCTTTACCTAGGATAACGCCTTGGCCGAATAAGACAAATGGTTTCTTTGCCGCATTGATTACGCGCGCTGCCTCCTCTACATATTCCTTGCGAACAATAGGAGCAGGGCGATATGAGCGAATATGGTTGCACTTTTCATAGCCTTCATAATCGAAAAGCTGTAATTGTGCATTCTTAGTAATATCAATCAATACTGGCCCCGGACGACCGGTGCGAGCAATATAAAATGCTTTCGCTAGTACACTTGGAATCTCATTGGCATCAGTAACCTGATAGTTCCACTTCGTGACTGGAGTAGTAATGTTAATCACGTCAGTTTCTTGGAATGCATCTGTCCCTAGCAATGAAGCAAATACCTGACCTGTAACACAGACCACTGGATTGCTATCAATCATCGCATCCGCCAAACCTGTAACTAGGTTTGTAGCGCCCGGACCGCTTGTTGCAAAAGCCACACCCACACGTCCTGATGTACGTGCGTATCCTTGTGCAGCATGAATTCCACCCTGTTCGTGACGCACCAAAATATGCTTCAATTTATCATTGTAATCATACAACGCATCATAAATTGGCATAATCGCACCACCCGGATACCCGAATACGGTATCCACACCCTCGTGGATTAAGGCCTCTAAAACCGCTTGCGAACCACTAATCTGTGTGTTTGCCGCTACGGTAGTAGCTTCCAAAGTTTCCGTTTTTTCAAGTGTACTCATTATTTATTGAATTTAGACATTGGACCTTATCGGTAAGATAGCTTGCTCGCCTGTTCGCCCAATGTATATTAAAATTTAATGTTCAAATTCTATTGTCATGATGTGGATATTGTTCCTCGCTGACCTCTAGTGTTAACCCCTGCTCTAATATCTAATATCTCACATCTAACATCTAACTACATATCCGTCACACAGCCCTCTGAAGCGTTAGCTACAGTCTTCGCGTATTTGTATAAGACGCCCTTTGTTACCTTCAAGGCTGGCTTTGTCCAATTAGCACGACGTTTAGCGATCTCCTCATCAGAAACCTTCAGGTTAATCGTATTATTTACCGCGTCGATCTCAATAACATCGTCATCCTGTACCAGACCAATCAATCCGCCTTCGTAAGCCTCAGGTGTGATATGTCCTACAACGAATCCATGTGTTCCGCCAGAGAAGCGGCCGTCGGTAATCAATGCAACCGATGTTCCTAAGCCTGCGCCGATGATCAATGAAGTCGGTTTCAACATCTCCGGCATTCCAGGAGCTCCTTTAGGACCTTCATTCTTGATAACGATGACATCGCCCGGCTTGATTCTACCCGTCGATACACCAGCCACTAGATCATGCTCTCCGTCAAATACGCGCGCAGGACCAGTAAATTTCTCACCTTCTTTCCCTGATATCTTCGCCACAGAACCTAGCTCTGCCAAGTTGCCGTATAGAATCTGAAGGTGACCCGTTGCTTTGATTGGCTTCGCCAATGGCTGGATAATTGGCTGATTGTAATCCATAATAGATTTAACATCCGCTAAGTTCTCCGCCATGGTCTTACCCGTTACGGTCAAGCAATCGCCATGCAATAGCCCTTCATCCAACAAATAACGAAGCACCGCTGGGATACCTCCATACTGATGTAAATCCTGCATCAAGTACTTTCCTGAAGGTTTGAAATCCGCTAATACCGGAGTCTCATCAGACATGCGTTGGAAATCATCAGGAGAGATATCGACTCCTACCGATTTACCCATTGCGATAAAGTGCAATACAGCATTTGTTGAACCACCTAGGATAACGATCGTGCGCATCGCATTCTCAAAAGCTTTGCGTGTCATGATATCCGAAGGTTTAATATCTTTTTCTAATAGAATACGGATGTATTTTCCGACTTCTAAACATTCCTCTTGTTTTTCTTTTGAAGTCGCCGGGTTAGAAGAGGAGTAAGGTAAGCTCATCCCCATCGCTTCAATTGCAGAAGCCATGGTATTCGCTGTATACATACCACCGCAAGCGCCTGCTCCCGGACAGGTATGTCTGATCACTCCATCATAATCCTCATCAGAAATAGTGCCTGCAACCTTTTTTCCTAAGGCTTCAAATGCCGATACTATATTCAGTTCCTCGCCTTTATAATGACCAGGAGCAATCGTTCCGCCATAAACCATGATAGCAGGACGATTCAAGCGGCCCATCGCCATAATAGCACCGGGCATATTCTTATCGCAGCCGGGAATCGCTACTACCCCATCATAGTATTGACCGCCGCAGATTGTTTCGATGCTATCCGCAATAACATCGCGTGAAACTAGCGAATAGCGCATCCCATCTGTACCATTACTCATTCCATCACTCACTCCAATAGTTCCAAAGGTCAGACCCACCAATTCGCTATCCCAAATTCCTTTTTTGACGACTTTCGCCAAATCATTTAGGTGCATATTACAGGTGTTCCCATCATAACCCATACTCGCAATACCAACTTGTGCTTTCTCCATGTCTGCATCGGTCAAGCCGATACCATAGAGCATAGCCTTTGCCGCTGGCTGCGTCTGATCTTGCGTAAAGATCTTACTGTACTTGTTGATTCCCTTTTCGTTATCAGATGATGACTTCATAATTCTCTTGCTCTAATACTAAGTTTTTATATTTTCGTTGGATAGATGCGCCAATGCTGTCTTCCCATGCTTCCGGGTAAACAACCTGGTCTACTTGTTTAATTCCTATAATGCCCGCTGCGGTACCACTTAAAAAAGCACTGTCTGCAGCATAAACGTCTTGAACAGACAAACGCTTTTCAATAATATCAAAGTTTAATCCTTTACAGATATCAATAACGGTCTGGCGTGTAATTCCAGGGAAGATATTACCCAACGGTGGGGTATAGATCTTAAAGTCTTTCTCGATAAATAAGTTCTCGCTCGAAGCTTGCGCCACAAAACCTTCCTGATCTACCAATAAGGCCTCATCAAAACCATGCTGAATAGCGTCACTGGTTGCTAAGATAGAGTTGATAAACTGTCCGGAAACTTTCGCCCCTACAGGGAAGGACTTCGGATTCGGACGCTCTATTTTCGAAATGTTCACCTTTAATAGGTTCTGCCCCAAATAAGGTCCCCATTCCCAGGCAGCAATCATGATGTTTGCCGAGGTCGCTGAGGTCAGGTGCATATTCGATCCCGAATAGATCAACGGACGGATGTATGCCGAACGCAGGTTGTTTACCTCCAGTAGCTCATAAGTCTTTTCAATAAGCTCGCGATTATTCCATGTATAAGGCAATCCTATTGCCTCACATGATCTCTTTAATCGCTCGTAGTGTTCTTCTGCCTTAAAGATGCGTGTGCCGTTGTGCGTGCTATATGCGCGTAATCCTTCGAATGCGCCATAGCCATAATGCAACGATTGACCGAATAAGTCTACACCGGCACTGCTAGCTTTTACAAAGCTATTATTTAAGTAGATCTGGGTGTCTTGATTATAGTACTGCATACACTTCTTTTTTTGTTACCTGAATCGAACTATTTATTCGGTTTACACTCACCGTGATTTTATCACTTTGTAAGTTACTCCGATTTAAAATTTCTTACAATAGCCAAATAAAGTATTTTCATTAAGTTTATTATTTTGACGATTAAAAATTAACAAAATAATATTTTATAAAAATTGATATTTATTACATTTTAGTTTTGAGGTTAGTAGACTAAAACTAAAATCGGTATATTCCTTGGTTTATCGAGTTTTTTCAAAAAGTCTCAAAATTCTTCCTGAAATCCCTAAAAATGTAAAATAGCTTGCAAAAAAATAGCCCTTAAAACCTGAAGTTTTAAGGGCTACAAAATCTTTATTTTTATCTATCTATTCTCCGGCAATTCCTTCCGCTAAAATGATGATTTTGTTGTCCTTTACTTCAACCACACCACCTTTAATAATAATGACTTGTTCGTCATTATTATTTTTAATAATGACTTTGCCATCATCTAGCGTAGACACAATAGCAGCGTGGTCCTTCAAAATTTGAAAGGAACCAGCAGATCCAGGAACTGTAACAGCAGTAACCGTACCTTCGTAAGCTAATTTGTCTGGAGTAATAATTGTTAAATTCATTGTTGTTTAGATATGAGATTTGAGATATAAGATATTAGACTTTGAAAAACAATTTAAGACTCTACTCTTTTGAACAGAGTCTTAAATCTAATGTCTATTATCTAATATCTAGTACTAAACTGCTTCTGCTAATAGTTTTTTACCTTTTTCGATCGCGTCTTCGATGCTACCTACTAAGTTGAAAGATGCTTCTGGGTATTCATCAACTTCACCATCAATGATCATGTTAAATCCTTTGATTGTGTCTTTGATGTCTACTAAACAACCTTTCAAACCTGTAAATTGCTCTGCAACGTGGAACGGTTGAGATAAGAAACGTTGTACACGACGTGCGCGGTGTACGGTTAATTTATCTTCCTCAGATAACTCATCCATACCTAAGATAGCGATGATATCTTGAAGTTCTTTATAACGTTGAAGAATTTCTTTTACGCGTTGTGCAGTATCGTAATGCTCATTACCTAAAACCGCTGGAGAAAGGATACGTGAAGTTGAATCCAATGGGTCAACCGCAGGGTAGATACCTAACTCAGAAATCTTACGTGACAATACTGTTGTTGCATCCAAGTGAGCGAAAGTTGTCGCTGGAGCAGGGTCAGTTAAGTCATCGGCAGGAACGTATACCGCTTGTACTGAAGTAATAGATCCGTTTTTAGTCGATGTAATACGCTCTTGCATTAAACCCATCTCTGTAGCAAGTGTTGGTTGGTAACCTACTGCTGAAGGCATACGACCTAATAAAGCCGATACTTCAGAACCTGCTTGCGTAAAACGGAAGATGTTATCGATAAAGAATAAGATGTCACGACCTTGGCCTTCGCCATCACCGTCACGGAAATATTCTGCAATTGTTAATCCTGATAAGGCAACACGCGCACGTGCACCAGGAGGCTCATTCATCTGTCCGAACACGAATGTACATTTAGAATCTTTCATCAACTCTAAATCTACACTTTCCAAAGGCCATTCGCCTTTTTCCATGCCTTCCATGAAGTGCTCACCATATTTGATAATGCCGGACTCCAACATCTCACGAAGTAAATCGTTTCCTTCACGAGTACGCTCGCCAACACCTGCGAATACGGATAAACCACCGTGTCCTTTTGCGATGTTGTTGATCAACTCCTGGATTAATACCGTTTTACCTACACCAGCACCACCGAACAAACCGATCTTACCACCTTTTGCGTAAGGCTCTAATAAGTCGATAACTTTGATACCTGTGAATAGTACTTCAGATTCTGTCGATAAATCTTCGAATCTTGGAGGTACGTTGTGGATAGGACGACCGTTTGTTTTGTCCAAACTTTTAATACCGTCAATTGGGTCACCAACAACGTTGAATACGCGACCTTTAATTTCTTCGCCAATTGGCATTTTGATCGGAGCGCCAGTATCAACTACCTTCATGCCACGAACTAAACCTTCGGTAGCATCCATTGCAATCGTACGAACACGTTCCTCACCTAAGTGCTGTTGAACCTCTAATACAATGCGTTGTCCATTTTCTTTCTCAATGTACAAGGCATCATAAATCTTAGGAAGATTTTCATTGTCGGCAAAGTTGACGTCAACTACTGGGCCGATAATCTGCGCTATTTTACCAATATTGGGCATATTATAGGGACTAAAATTTATTATTCAATTTTAATACAGCTTTTTACACACTGCATTTTGGAATGCAAAAATAAGTTTTATCTCCTTAAAAGCAAAAGACAAGTGCTAAATAAATGGATATTTTTTTTAAAAGCCCTCTAACCCTATCATTTACTAAGAATATAGGTATTTAAAAGGCTGATTTTTTGACCGATATAAATAATAAGATGGCTCTTTTGATCGATTGTCAATAAATCAAGAATGTGACAGTCCTTTTTTTCAAATCATCACTTTATTGTTTAGTTTTAGAAACTAATTAATCCCTAAATTATGAAACAAAGGTTCATCATGCTGCTACTCTGCAGCACGCCTTTCTTTACGTATGCTCAATGGAATTATCCTAAGTATAATGAACTGAAAGCGCGCATCCAATCCTTCACCTCCAAATCCAATGTGCAATTAGACGTTATTGGCAAGTCCTTTGGCGCTGAACAAATCCCCATTATTAAGATACAGCGTGGTAAGGAGGCGAAACCTACGCTCTTACTGGTTGCTGGCATCGACGGTAAACACCCCGCAGGAACGATCAATGCTTTGAATGTGGCGGAACGACTTTTGGATCTCCCTAAAGATGAGTTGTCCGATCTCTTGGCAAATAAATCGATTTGGGTTTTACCGCTGCTGAATGCGGATGCCTATAAAAGGAATGCCAATCACATCGAATTAACAGCTGGCAATGCTCGCCAGATTGATTTTGATCGAGATGGGCGCATCGATGAAGATCCCGAGAAGGACCTCAATGGCGATGGCCTCATTTCTCAAATGCGCGTGAAGTCGCCCGCCGGAACATACCGACCACATTTGCTTTCTCCGGATTTCCTTTTGCTCGCGGAAAAGAATAAAGGGGAGGCCGGCATATTTGAACTCTACAAAGAAGGAGTAGACGCAGATAAGGATGGATTCTACGGTGAAGATGGTTTATCTGGAGTTAACCTCGATAAGAATTTCACCTACGATTATCCTTTTTTTGAATCGGAGACCGGCGACTATGCTGCCTCGGAGCCTGAAACCCGAGCATTGATGAATTTAATCTTCGATAATCCGCAGATAGCCGTTGTTCTTCATTTTGGTTTACAGAATAACCTTTCGACAGCGGAGGTTTTCGACCAAAGGAAAGCCTCAGAACGTATCATGAAATCTTGGACAAACAATGACGCGCAAGTGTCCGCATTGGTAACCAACTTTTATAAAGAGGCAGCTAAAGAGCTAGGCGATGCCCCTAAAATGCCGGCAGGTAAGGGTAATTTTTCCAGCACCGCCTATTATCATGCTGGAAAATTCAGCTTTGTTACACCCTCTTGGTGGATTCCAACCACGCAGGACAGTAGCAAAACTACTGCTAAGCCGTCTGGAGCGAAGGACGATGACATGTTTGTAAGATGGGTTAAAGCCAACAATATACAAGGCGCCATCCTGCCATGGACTAAGGTCAATCACCCCGATTTCCCAAATCAGGAAGTAGAGGTAGGGGGCAAGGTAGAACGTTTTCAACATAACCCACCCATCGAACATCTGAACGCCTCCGCACAGGCGCATAGCAATTTCGTCGTGCAGTTGATGCGTGCCATGGCGAGTTTAGAATTTTCACAACCCAAAATCACTCCACTTGGCGATGATATCTTTCGAATCGAGGTGCGTTTATTCAACACCGGGGCTTTGCCCATTTACCCGGAAATAGCAGATAAAATTAAGCATGTATCCAAACTTAAATCTGTTTTGGAATTGCAGAAAAACCAGTCCTTCCTAAGTGGTAAGCGTTTGCAGCTTTACCCCAGCTTAGGAGCGGGTAAGTCGCAAGACCTTTCCTGGTTAGTGAAAGGAAGAGGTAGAGCACAATTAACTGTCGGTTGTCCGACTGCCGGGATGAAAGTAATCGATATAAATCTTTAATGCGTCCGAACATGAAATTAACCTATAAAATTTTAGCCTTAAGCTTGTCATTAGCTGTTTCCACAGCATCTGCACAAAAGAAATCGGATGAAGCACCAAAAGAAATTGCTGGACTTCGTGCTGTGGGGTCTCCATCAAATCCAAAAGTGCAAATGAACTGGAGCCGCTATCATGATTTGAAACAGATGGAGCAATTCTATAAGGATCTCCAGAAGGCATATCCTAATTTAGTAAAATGCGAGTCCATCGGTAAAAGTTATGAGGGCAGAGATATTTTCGTATTGACCGTTACAGACTTTAAGGAAGGCAATCCTGATCGTAAGCCTGCGATGTGGATCGACGGAAATATTCACGCCAATGAACTACAGGGTTCCGAAATATCGATGTACACAGCCTGGTATCTGGCCGAGAATTATCATGCGGTACCCTTTATTAAAGAGTTGTTAAAGGACAAGGTGTTCTATATTGCCCCAACCATTAACCCTGATTCGCGCGAGTATTTCATCTATAACCCCAACAGCATGCACTCGTCACGTACCGGCCGCCGTCCATTCGACAACGATGGTGATGGCTTAATAGCAGAGGATTTATATGACGACTTAGATGGTGATGGTGAAATTGTAATGATGCGCCGCAAATCAAAAACAGGCAGATACAAGGTTGATTCGGAAAACCCGAATCGCATGCTTATGGTTAAGCCAGGTGAGGTTGGCGAGTATGAGATGTTAGGATTCGAAGGTATTGACAATGATGGCGATGGCCTAGTCAACGAGGATATTACTGGCACCTACGACCCTAACCGCGACTGGGGTTGGAACTGGCAACCCAACTATGTGCAAGGGGGCGCTTTGTACTATCCTGGAACATTGCCAGAAACACAGGCCGTCAAAGATTTTGTCTATAAACACCCCAATATTGCCGGCGCGCAATCCTATCACAATTATGGCGGAATGATTTTGCGCGGTCCTGGGGCAGCGGATGATGAACGCTTTTATTCAAACAAAGATGTGCAAGTGTATAATGCTATTGGGCAGACTGGTGAAAAAATGCTGCCTGGATATAATTATATCGTCATCCATAAAGACTTATACACGGTATTCGGCGGAGAGATAGACTTCTTCGCATTGACGCGCGGCATTTTTACCTTCTCTAACGAGTTAATGACAACCTATAAACTATTTAATGAAAAATCGGAAGGCGGTTTTAGACAGTCGGATGAATACTATGAGTTCGACAGATTGCTGATGTTTGGTGATGCATACGTGCCATGGAAGGAATATGATCATCCCCAATACGGAAAAATCGAGATTGGCGGTGCGAAAAAAAATTATACGCGTAATCACCCGGGATTCCTATTATTGGAAGATGCACATCGGAATGCAGCATTCACAATCTATCACGCTTACCATATGCCGAAGTTAGAAGTCATAGAGGCAACAACGAAATCGCTTGGCGGCAACTTATATGAAGTGAACGCAACGATATGGAATAGCCGTATTATCCCGACCCATTCCGACCATGACGTGCGAATGAAGATCGAGCGTCCGAACCATATTCGACTAGAAGGAGCACAGGTCATCACGGGAATGCAAGTCGTAAATAAAGATTTCAACGAAACAAAAGAGCAACGCTTTAAACCCGAGCAAATCGAAGTCGCAACCATCGACGGCATGAGCGCGGTTTCCGTACGTTGGATCGTGAAAGGAAATCCTAATAACGCCAAGATTGTAATCGATAGTCCCAAAGGCGGCTACTTGGAATATAATTTAAGCAGTATTTAGATATTAGATATGAGACATTAGATGTTAGATGTTAGACGTTTGACGCGATAATGGAGTTTGTTTTGAACGAAAGGAAGGATGTAAGGATTTACAGGATCCTGCTTATCTTTTAATCCTTCCTTTCCTGGTTCAAGACAAAACCCCAATCCTTTAATCCTTCCTTTTTTAGCTCAAAACAAAACTCCATCCACCCAATCTTAAAACCGTCATTTAATCACAAAAAAAAGGCGCCTATTCGGCGCCATACTCTAATATCTTATATCTAATGTCTAAAATCTAACTAAGAATTTCTCTTCAGCTGTTCGTCCAGTAGTTGTCGTTTTAGGTGTTGTTCTCTTTCCATCGATTTCTTGCGGAGTGTTTGCAGTTCATCCTGCAATTCATCCACAGTTTTCTTGGAGTCGTCGGTGTCTACTTTGGCTTTGCGGAATGCAACTAGCGTTCCGAAGAATGCTGCTGCAAGCGCTAATATAATAGCCCAAACCATAGTATGGTATGATCCTTTGGAGAAGTCCATACCTAAAAATGAGATGCTATCAGTCTTTTTTTGTTCTGCTTCTAATTGTGTAGTCAGGGAGCTGACTGAATCTTGAAGCCCCTTGATATTACCGGCAGAAGAAGAATTTGAAGAAGATAAATCTGCAATTTGCTTTCTGTAGGTGCTGAGGGAGTCGCGCACATTTTGGCGTACGGTTTCTAGGTTTGCTCGGCGGATAATTTTAAAATCTGCACTTTGCGACTTGGAGTACAAGTTCAAATAAACAAACTGGCTGTCAAGGCTTGAAGTTCTCAACTTCTGCTGTAACATTTGTCCCTGAGCTGCGGGAGCTAACAAAACAAAAAATAAAAGGGAATAAATAAATACTCGCATACGGGTTTGATTAAGCTTTACATGTCAATTTTACCAATTTAATTAGACATTGTGAAAATTATTAAAAATTAATCCCTCTTAAACCCACTGTTTTTGCGGTTTTTAGGCCTTCTCTTTTAACTGTAAGAAGATTTTTGAAATACGCGGTCTATTAAATTTTGTCATAATGTGATAAACAAATCAAGGATTTGTTTTAAACACTGATAACTTTTTAAAAATTCTGTTTAGTTAATGTTTTATTTATAAAAATTGTTGAAAGTTAAATGCTTAACAAAATATTCTTATATTTATTTCGCTTATAAACTTATAAAATCAAAGTCCAGGAGATTTAGGCTGCATCACAGTATTTTTAATTCGATGTAACGGATGCAAATGCTTCGATTTAACTGAGACTAAAGACTACTGCTGACTTAATAATTATTTATCTCCCGAAGGGGAATTGTAAATCTATTCAAACTATGATTGATAAAAGCGTGGCAAATGCTTCGGACGCAATCCAAGACGTCAAAGATGGGATGACCATCTCATTGGGTGGCTTTGGGCTATGCGGAATTCCGGAGAATCTGATTGCTGCATTGCTGCAAAAAGGAACTAAGAATCTGACATGTATCAGTAACAATGCCGGTGTTGACGACTTCGGCTTGGGCCTGCTGCTACAGAAAAAGCAGGTCAAGAAAATGATTGCTTCCTACGTAGGAGAGAATGCGGAATTTGAGCGCCAGATGTTGAGCGGTGAATTGGAAGTGGATCTGATTCCACAAGGCACCTTAGCATCTCGTTTAATGGCCGGCGGATATGGTATGCCTGTAATTTTTACGCCGGCAGGGGTGGGGACCGAGGTTGCCGAAGGCAAGGAAACTCGAAAATTCACCTTCCATGGCGTAGAAAAAGAATACCTAATGGAATATGCTTTTGAGCCTGATTTTGCTTTCGTAAAAGCATGGAAGGGTGATAAGGCGGGTAATTTAGTGTACCGCGGAACCGCACAGAACTTTAACCATGCTGTAGCTATGTGCGGAAAGATCACGATCGCGGAAGTCGAAGAGTTGGTTGAGCCGGGCGAGTTAGATCCAAATTTTATCCATACACCAGGCGTATTTGTGCAACGGATTTTTCAAGGCGATAAATACGAGAAAAGAATAGAACAACGAACAGTAAGAAATAAAGAAGACAATGATTAAAAAAGTATATATCGTTGCAGCAAAACGTACTGCAATGGGAAGTTTTGGAAGTGCATTATCAAGTTTTACAGCATCGCAGCTAGGAGCAAAGGCCATCGAAGCAGTTGTTGCAGAAATATGTTTAGACAAAGATCAGATTGATGAGGTATTGATGGGCTGCGTATTGCAGGCGAATGTCGGACAAGCACCAGCGCGTCAAGCAGCACGCTTTGCCGGGTTGCCAGATCATATTCCGGCAACAACAATCAATAAAGTATGTGCCAGCGGTATGAAAGCCATCAGCTTAGGTGTGCAGCAAATTCTATTGGGCGATGCGGATGTGGTTGTAGCAGGGGGTATGGAGAGCATGAGCCAGGTGCCATATTATAGCGCAACTACCCGCTGGGGTGCAAAATACGGCGATCAGAAGTTAATCGACGGCCTACAAAAAGATGGTTTGACCGACGTGTATTCAAACGAAGCGATGGGGAATTGTGGTGAGCTTTGTGCGGATAAATACAATATTAGCAGAGCGGATCAGGATTCTTATGCAATACAATCTTATACAAGAAGTAAGATCGCTTGGGAAACAGGAAAATTTGCGAATGAGGTAGCTCCTGTAGAGGTAGTTTCTCGTAAAGGAACAGTTTCTGTAGCGGAAGATGAGGAATTCAAAATGGTAAACTTCGAAAAAGTACCGCAGTTAAAGCCTGCATTTAAAACCGACGGTACGATTACTGCGGCGAACGCTTCTACGCTGAGCGACGGAGCAGCAGCCGTAATCTTGATGAGCGAAGAGAAAGTAAAAGAATTGAATTTAACGCCTTTGGCGGAAGTCATAGCTTATGCTGATGCAGAACAAGATCCAGCATGGTTCACGACGACACCAGCCATCGCAACGCAGAAGGTGTTAAAAAAAGCAGGGCTGACGATCGACGATATCGATTACTTCGAATTTAATGAAGCATTCTCGGTGGTTGCATTAGCCAACGCACAATTGTTGGAGATTACAACGAATAAAATAAATGTATATGGTGGTGCAGTTGCATTAGGTCACCCACTGGGATGTTCCGGTGCTAGAATCATCGTTACGTTGAACAGTGTATTACATCAAGAAAATGGAAGCATCGGCTTAGCTGCGATCTGTAATGGTGGGGGTGGTGCCAGTGCGATGATCATTAAAAAGGTTTAAGCTATGTTAGATAAATTTGGAATTGCAAAGCGAATAGCCAAAGAAATCAAAGATGGCTATTATGTCAATCTGGGTATCGGTATTCCGACCTTGGTGGCAAATTACATTCCCGACGGTATGCAGGTGGTATTGCAAAGTGAAAACGGCTTGCTAGGAATGGGACCTTTTCCTTATGAAGGCGAAGAGGATGCTGATTATATCAATGCCGGAAAACAAACGATCACGACCTTGCCCGGTTCTGCGATCTTTGACTCGGCGATGAGCTTCGGCATGATTAGAGCCCGCAAAATAGACCTAACCATTCTTGGCGCCATGGAGGTGTCGGAAAATGGGGATATCGCCAACTGGAAGATCCCCGGAAAAATGGTGAAAGGAATGGGCGGCGCGATGGATTTAGTGGCCAGTGCTGAAAATATCATTGTTGCCATGCAACATGTGAATAAACAAGGCGAATCGAAATTATTAAAAGAATGTTCTCTGCCATTAACTGGCGTCCGCTGCGTGAAGAAAATCGTGACGGAGTTTGGTGTGTTCGATGTGCTGCCAGAAGGTGGATTTAAAGTCGTCGAGTTGCATGAAGGGGTGTCAATAGATACCGTGAAGCAATATACCAGTGGGAAACTGATATATTAGAATTTTTCATATGAATTTTAATTAAAAAGTGGGATAGGGTTGTCGTGAGACATCCCTATTCTTTTTGCCTCCAGCTAAACCTATTCACTCCTTTCGTTCTTCGCTCCCTGCCACACTTTTCCCACGCTTGGCATGACAGTACATAACAGTTAAACGCACTATTTAAAATATCTTCGATTAATTAGAAACCTAAACAGAGATATTAAAGAATAGTATATGAATGCAATCGCAGGTGTTATATTTCATTTTATTGGAGGATTTGCATCAGGAAGCTTTTATGTTCCCTACAAGAAGGTAAAAGGCTGGTCCTGGGAATCCATGTGGATCCTTGGAGGATTATTCTCCTGGATTATCGTTCCGCCGATAGCTGCCTGGTTAACCATTCCAAATTTTGTCGAGATTATTTCTGAGAGTAGCGCAAGTATCCTAGGCTACACCTTTTTATTTGGTGTGCTCTGGGGGATAGGCGGTTTGACCTATGGTTTAGGCGTTCGCTATCTGGGCGTGTCTTTAGGAAGCAGTATTATCCTGGGATTAAGTATGGTCTTTGGGGCGCTGATGCCGGCCATCTATTACTTTTTCAATAAAACAGAGGGTAAGCATGGTATCGACTATTTCTTTACCGAAAGCGCCGGTATCTGTGTTATGATTGGTTTACTGGTTTGTATCGTCGGGATTTATCTCTGCGGTAAGGCAGGTATGCTCAAGGAAAAAGGGCTAGGTGCACTTTCCGAAGAGGCGAAGTCCGAATATAAGTTCGGCTTAGGGATTGTCGTTGCGATTGTCTCGGGTGTATTGAGCGCTTGTTTCAATTTCGGTATCGAAGCCGGGAAGCCTATGGCGGATGTAGCAAACCAATTATGGAAGGCCGCGAACCCCGGACAAGGCGAGTTCTTGTATCAGAATAACGTGACGTATATCGTTATCCTTTGGGGTGGTTTCTGTACCAATTTCATCTGGTGTGCTTATCTTCTACTAAAAAATAAAACATATAAAGATTATACAAATTCAACTTCTCCAATTGGAAAGAACTTATTGCTATGTGCCATTGCTGGAACAACCTGGTACTTGCAGTTTTTCTTCTATGGTATGGGCGAGAGTAGACTTGGGAACGGGGCGAGTTCCTGGATCTTACACATGGCCTTCATCATTTTGATATCCAATGCTTGGGGAGTTGCGTTAAAAGAATGGAAGGGTGTGAGTAAACCCACGTACACCGCCATTATTGCTGGAATTGTAACCATCATTCTATCTATTTGCATTGTGGGTTTTGCGAAAACATTAGAATAAAAAACTTAAAAAAACTTAGGAAAGTGAAAACATACAAGCACGTCAACTATTTATGGAACGATGAGCAAGCAAAGTCACTTGAGGGTGATGAGGTTGCGTTATTGTTATACCGCTCGAATCTGTTGGGCTCAGATTTGAGAATTACGAACTATGGTGGAGGAAATACATCCTGCAAGGTGATGGATAAAGATCCATTGACTGGCGAAGCGGTGGAAGTGATGTGGATCAAAGGTTCCGGTGGTGATATCGGTACATTGAAGAAATCCGGATTAGCGGCACTATACGTAGACCGTCTTCGTAATTTGGAGAATGTGTACCGTGGAATCGAGCATGAAGACGAGATGGTGGAGTTATTCAACCATTGTATCTTCGATTTGAATTCAAAAGCACCTTCCATCGATACACCATTACATGGATTCCTACCTTTCAAACATATAGATCACCTGCATCCGGATGCTGCGATCGCTATTGCAGCGGCCAAAGACGGTAAGCAGATTACGCAAGATCTTTTCAACGGGACTATTGGCTGGGTTGACTGGCAGAAACCGGGCTTCGATCTAGGTTTACAATTGAGAGAGTGCTTGGAACAAAACCCAGGTATCCGCGGAATCATGTTAGGTTCTCACGGCTTGTTCACCTGGGGCGACACGGCTTATGAAAGCTATGTGAATTCATTAGATGTAATTGAAGCTTGTGCGACCTATTTGGAAGAGAATTACGGTAAAGATAGACCTGTATTTGGAGGCCAAAAAGTAGAAAGCTTAGACGAAGCAGATAGACAATCGCAAGCAGCTAAATTAGCTCCAATTTTGAGAGGATTCTGCTCAAGCGAGCGCCATATGATTGGTCACTTTACAGACGATCCTCGCGTATTGGAATATATTAACTCGAATGATTTAGAGAAACTTGCGCCTTTAGGTACAAGTTGTCCGGATCACTTCCTGCGCACAAAGATTCAGCCCCTTATCCTGAATTTAGATAAGAGCGAAGATTTAAGCGACTTACAGGCAATCAAAGAAAAGATAGCACCTCTTTTTGAGGATTATAGAGCGATGTATACGGAGTACTACGAAACCTGTAAACATCCAAACAGTCCTGCTATTCGCGATAGAAACCCGGTAATCATCATCTATCCGGGGGTCGGCATGTTTGCCTTTGCAAAGGATAAGCAGACCGCGCGTGTTGCTGCGGAGTTCTATACCAATGCAATCAATGTAATGAAAGGTTCCGAGGCGGTGAGCGAATACACCTCATTACCTCGTCAGGAGGCATTCAATATCGAATACTGGTTGTTAGAAGAAGCGAAGCTTCAACGTATGCCAAAACCGAAGGCCTTATCCGGAAAGATTGCCCTAGTAACGGGCAGTGCCGGCGGTATCGGAAAAGCAATCGCGAAAAAGTTTGCTTCGGAAGGTGCGGTCGTGGTATTGAATGATATGAATGCGGAGCGTTTGTCAGGCGCTGAAGAAGAGTTTGTAGGCTTATTTGGCAAGGATAACGTAGTTTCCGTATCTTTAGATGTTACCAATGAAGAACAGATTAAGAAAGCATTCGAGAAGGCTAGTTTAGCGTTCGGCGGGATTGATATTGTGGTCAACAATGCTGGATTATCGATTTCTAAATCAATTGAAGATCATACAGAAAAAGATCTTGACTTATTATATGATGTGTTAGTTAAAGGACAATTCTTCGTGACACAGGAAGGTATTAAAATCATGAAGGCTCAGGCCGTAGGAGGGGATGTATTGAACATTGTGAGCAAGAATGCATTAGTGAGTGGGCCGAACAATGCCGGATACGGAAGTGCAAAAGCGGCTCAATTACATTTGAGCAGGCTGAATGCAGCCGAGCTTGGCGCAGCGAAGATTCGTGTCAATGTGGTAAATCCTGATGCGGTGATCTCAGATAGTAATATCTGGGCTGGCGGATGGGCTGAAGGTAGAGCGAAAGCCTATGGTGTGACGGTTGAAGAATTGCCGGGTTACTACGCAAAACGTACATTGTTAAATGAAATTATTCTTCCGGAGGATATTGCAAATGCATGTTTCGCTTTTGTAGGCGGTTTGCTGAACAAATCGACCGGAAATGTATTGAATGTAGATGGCGGTGTAGCCATGTCATTCGTAAGATAAACCAACAAAAGCAAGGAGCATAGCGCTTGCTATGCTCCTTACTTATTTTAAAGCTGAACCGATGAGATTAGAGAAAGAACAAATAGAGCAGCATAATAGTAAATTAGCAGCTAAGCATAAGAGAGCATTTGATTTTATTTCTGAGGATATTCCTCAGGTGGAATCTATTATCCATAAACTGCAGCAGTTTCAGATTGCTATCCCGAGTTGGGCATTGGGTACCGGCGGTACGCGCTTCGGACGTTTTTCCGGCAAGGGCGAACCGGGTAACCTAGAGCAAAAGATCGAAGATGTGGGATTGCTACATGCTTTAAACCGCTCTAGTGGGGCCATTTCATTGCACATTCCATGGGATATTCCAAAAGACGCCGAACAAACCAAGGCTTTGGCAGAAAGCTTCGGACTACAGTTTGATGCGGTAAATTCAAATACCTTTCAGGATCAAGCCGAGCAAGAATTGAGCTATAAGTATGGTTCCTTACATCATGTAGACCCGAAAGTGCGCAAACAAGCTGTACAGCATAACATCGATGTAATCAATCATGGTATTGCTTTGGGTTCTAAGGCATTGACGGTATGGTTGGCAGATGGTTCTTCTTTCCCGGGACAGTTGAACTTCCGCGAGGCATTCCAAAATACGTTGGAAAGCTTGAAGGAAATCTACGCGCACCTTCCGGAGGATTGGAAACTATTTGTGGAATACAAGGCTTTTGAACCTTATTTCTATTCGATGACGATAGGAGATTGGGGACAGTCTTTATTGTTGGCTTCTAAATTAGGTCCTAAGGCCTACACTTTGGTAGACTTAGGTCACCATTTACCGAATGAGAATATCGAGCAGATTGTTTCCTTGCTTTTGATGGAAGGTAAGCTCGGTGGTTTCCACTTCAACGATAGTAAGTATGCGGACGATGATTTAACGGCAGGAAGCATCAAGCCATATCAATTGTTCCTCATCTTTAACGAATTGGTCGAGGGGATGGACGCCAGAGGAATGGACCATGCAACGGGACTGGGCTGGATGATCGACGCTTCACATAATTTAAAGGATCCTTTGGTAGATTTATTGCAATCCGTAGAAGCGATTATGATAGCCTATGCACAAGCATTATTAGTGGATCGCAATGCATTAAAAGAAGCACAACGCAACAACGATATTGTAAAGGCACAACAAATTTTGCAAGATGCTTTCCGTACGGATTTACGTGCGGTCGTTGCTGAAGCAAGACTTCGCGATGGCGCAGCCTTGGATCCAATCGGTTTGTTCAATGAGCTTGCTGTTCGTGAGCAATTAATAAAAGAACGTGGTAATAATACGGTAGCTACCGGTTTATAATAAGCGTATGGGGGGAAAAACACGCAAACCGGTAATAGCCATATTTGATGTAGGCAAGACCAATAAGAAACTTTTCTTATTCGATGAGCATTATCAGATTGTATATGAGAAATCTGCGCGTTTCTTAGAGACGTTGGATGAGGATGGCGACCCCTGTGAAAACTTGGAGAGCCTGCGATTGTCAGTCTTCGACTCTTTGCACGAAATCTTTCGCCGTGAAGAGTTTGATGTGAAAGCCATCAATTTTACATCCTATGGAGCGAGTTTCGTCTACGTTGATGAGAACGGACGTCCCTTGGCACCGCTATATAATTACCTAAAAGAATACCCGGATGCCCTGTCCACTGACTTACATAAAAAATATGGTGGTATTGAGCAGTTCAGTCTCGATACGGCATCGCCGGCATTGGGAAGCCTGAACTCCGGACTTCAAGTCTACAGGCTTAAAAAGGAACAACCGGAAGTCTACGAGAAAACGAAATATGCCCTACATCTACCGCAGTATTTGAGTTTCTTGCTTTCAGGAAAGGCCTATTCCGATATGACGAGCATAGGCTGCCATACAGCACTATGGGATTATAAGCAGCATGATTATCACCAATGGGTGAAGGATGAAAAGATTGATGAGAAATTAGCGCCGGTGGTGGATGCTTCGGCGGTCTTCCCGGCGACTTTTCCCGGCAGTACGTTTAAAATTGGTGTCGGGCTGCATGATAGTTCCTCAGCATTGATTCCTTACCTATTGAACTTCCATGAGCCTTTCATTCTGATCTCGACCGGAACTTGGTGTATTTCAATCAATCCGTTCAATGATCAGCCCTTAACCAAGTCAGAATTAGAAAGCGATTGCTTGTTCTATCTTTCTTTTCAAGGGAAGCATGTTAAAGCTTCGCGCTTATTTGCGGGACAGGAACATGAAATTCAATCGAAAAGGATAGCCGACCATTTTGATATCACCACAGCGAAATTCAAGCATATGGATATCAATTGGGGAATCGTGAAAGAGTTAGAGAAATCAACCCTATCATCTGAATTAGATGCTTTCGGTCAAATCGACTTAGCACAATATGCCAATTACGAAGTGGCCTACCACGCCTTGATCTTACATCTGATCAGAGCGCAGGTCGTATCGACCAAGCTGATACAGGCAGGTAAGAAAACAACCCGCATCTTTGTTGATGGCGGCTTTAGTAAGAATAATATTTACATGAATTTGTTAGCGCATGAATTTCCTGAAATGGAGGTTTATGCAGCCTCTATGGCACAGGCAACAGCAATTGGCGCTGCCCTGGTTATACATGAGCATTGGAATAAGCAAGCGATACCAAACGACCTGATCGAGATCAGGTTTTTTAGAGCGTAAAATAACTTAGTGAAAATAAATCCTTTCAGAATCAATTGATGATCATTCTGATCGTCATCAAGTAGGTGATCAACCAACCTAAGGAAAGAGATTGGCCTTCTATGAATGACAACTTTCTTCCAATCCCATCAAACCCCTATCAAACCCAATCCGAAAGGCTTATGATAGGGGTTTGTATTGGGTTTGAAAGGGCTTTGAAAGGGTTTAGTGTAGAACCAGTCTCCTGCTAGAAGCGACTCTCCCTCAGTCAAGATCTAGCAAAATTAAAGAGCCGGTCATTTTTGATGGCTCGAATTTTACAGAAGCCATCTTTTTCAAACTTTTTTCAAGAATTTTTCCTGTCCTAATAGAAGATAATTAACCTAATGGGAATTTTAGGCTGAGCTATATTAGCTGCTGGATTATTTTTCGAGACCAGAATTTAAAATATATTGAAAGTCAATAAAAGCCTTAATTATTCGCTAATAGCGTGCTAAAACGATACAGGATGCAACAGGATGGTTTTTCATAGCAAATAAATGATATTTGGTTATCAAGTTATTAATCAATATCAACAACTATGTGTAAATCTAAATTAGGAAGGTATTTCTCTTTCGTTTTGAGCATGCTGTTCGTGTTTACCACGAGCATGAGTATGGCTCAGACCGATCGAGTAATCCGGGGTACCGTTGTAGATGCTACAACAGGTGCTGCATTAGGGGGAGTATCCATTTCCGACTCTGCTACTAAGAATGCCACTTCCACGGCAAATGATGGTACATTCGAAATTGGAACCAGAACCAATTCAACATTAATCTTTCAATATGTTGGTTATGCAAGAAAAACAGTAACCGTTGGCGCGGAGTCCAACATTCGAGTTCAGCTGTCTGAGGACGAGTCAGAACTGGAGGAGGTTGTTGTCGTTGCATACGGTACGGCAAGGAAGCGTGATTTGACAGGTGCTGTGTCGCAAATCGACTCCAAAGCATTAACGCAACAATCCAACTCTACGGTGAGTAGAGCCTTAGAAGGCGCTGCACCGGGTATTCAAGTATCGGCGGTTGACGGTCAGCCAGGGGTCGATATGGGTATCCGCGTTCGTGGTTTAGGATCGGCAAATCAAAACACGTCTAATGCATTAGTGGTAATCGATGGTGTTCCAGCACAGAACGATAACCCGCTTGCATCGATCAGTCCGAAGGACATCGAGAGCGTGACGATCTTAAAAGATGCCGCTTCCACAGCGCTTTACGGTTCTCGTGGTGCCAATGGGGTAGTGTTAATCACGACCAAGAAGGGTGTCAAAGGAACGCCAAGAATTGCGTTTGAAAGTAAACTAGGGATGAATCAAATTGGACCATACCAATATGACAAGATATCTGATCCAAAAGATATCTATGAATTTGCTTGGTTGTCCATTTACAATTCAGTTCGCTATGGCGTAGACGGTTCAGGAACTGCCAAAGGCTACACGACGAATGTCCAAAATCCGAATATGTCACATGAGGAGGCAGCGCTATTTGCGTCGCAGCACTTGTTTGACTATACCGGCTCAACAACTGATTTTAAAGTAAATAACTTAGGCAACTGGATGTTGTATGATGTGCCGGGAGCCATCTACACGCCAACAGGAGGAACAGGTGCAAATGCATCGTCGACGATGACTGGCGCTTACCTTGTTAATACAGACGGTAAGTTGAATCCAAATGCAAGATTACTTTACAACGAAAACTATGACTCACATTTACTTCAAAACAGAACTAGACAGGAATACAATGTTTCAGCGTCTGGCGGTTCAGACAAAATAGACTATTTTATCTCGGGTGGTTACCTGGGAGACCCATCTTATATCCGCGGTTCATCCTTCAAACGCTATAACGGTCGTGCGAATGTGAATGCACAGGTTTATGATTGGTTGAAATTAGGTGCCAATGTTGGCTATGCTAACCGCGATACGCAATCGCCGGCAACACGTTTTGGTCGTAATCCGGGTAGTTCGACAGCAAACGCTTTCCGCTTTATCAACGGACAAAACCCACTGACGCAATTGTTCGCTCGTGATCAGAATGGAAATATCATTCAGGAAAATGGTAAAGATAAAGTACATGTGCTACAAGGCGACACCTGGTCACCGGTAGGTCCAACGGCAGCAGCATTAAGCTCAACCAATGTGTTGACGGTATTAGATAATGATATCGATAAGCGAGTTTCTGATGATTGGAATACGCGTGTTTACGGAACGATCAACTTCTTGAACGATTTCACGTTTACAGCAAACTTCTCATTAGATAAATTCAATGATATCCGTACGCGTTACTGGAATGCGGAATCTGGCCAAGCAGCTGGAATCGGTGCATTCGGAAAAGTATTCTCGAATGTATCTATCATGAATGCGCAACAATTATTGAACTATAACAAAACCATAGGCTCTCACACGATCGAAGGTTTATTAGGACATGAGTATGATGCTTTTCAATTTGAGACCTTAAACTATCGTTCATCGTACTCCTTGATCGACAACTTCCCGACTTATGCGAACTATGTTGGTCGCTACGACGGCGGTACATTCTCCAACCCTGGTGGTGGTATTGATACCCGTCGTATGGAAAGTTATTTTGCTCGCGGAAACTATAACTATGCGGATAAATATTTTGCGCAAGTTTCTGTACGTCGTGATGGTTCTTCGAAGTTCAAATTGAAAAATAAACGTTGGGGTACATTCTGGTCTGTTGGTGCAGGCTGGAGAATCAACGGAGAGGATTTCATGGAGAATACACAAGGCTGGTTAGATAACTTAAAAGTTCGCGCTAGTTATGGTGTTATTGGTAATCAGAATGGTATTTCTAACTATTCAGGTTATCAGACTTGGGGATTCTCAGCAGTTTATCAACAGACGACGGGTGGTACAGGTATTCCTACATCCTACGTGTTGAACCAAAATGCCTATGTGAATGATCAATTGACTTGGGAAAAAATCAACACCTTCGATGCAGGTTTAGAGGTTGGATTATTCAATCGCGTTCGTGCGACATTCGATTACTATAACAGGTTAACAACCAATGCAATATGGTCACAGCCTATCGCTATGTCCAAAGGACAATCATCGATCTTAACGAACTCTGCGAAATTAAGCAACTACGGTTTTGAGGTTGACTTAAGTGTGGATGTTGTTAAAAACGAGGACTGGACCTGGACCGTTTCAACTAATGGAACGCACTACCGTACAATCTTGAAGGAAGTTCCTCCGGGTGTTGGTTCTGCAGCATTGGATGGTGATTGGACTGGCGGTGTAGACGGCTGGAGTTCGGCAGGTACAGCTGGCAATACGAATATTGCTTACCTACGCGGTATTGACAAGGATTACTTCAACATGTATCTTTTCAAATACGCGGGTGTCGATCAGAGCACAGGTTTACCGATGTTCTACCATAGAGTAACGGAAGCAGATCTAAGCGCTGGTTTATTCTCAGGCTCTAAAGTTGGAGAAAGTGTAGCGACTACAGATTACTCGAAAGCGAGCCGTTATGAAATGGGAAGTGCTGTTCCTTCTTGGATTGGTGGTTTCTCTACTTCATTGCGTTATAAAAACTTCGACCTATACGGTGCATTTGCTTACCAAGTTGGTGGTAAATTCTTGAGTACAGAGTATGCAAACAGCTTATACGTAACGGAGAACCCAGGTAAAGCTTTATCATCAGAATTGATTGGCAATACATGGACGCCAGAAAATACAGGTGCTAAATTCCCAATGGTGATGTATGGAAATACGTATGGAAACGGTTCTACTTTCGGAAGCTGGATGTATAGCGATATGGCGATGTTCAATGCTTCTTATTTGAACTTAAAGAACATTACAGTAGGCTATACACTTCCTGCGGATCTATTAGGAAATAGCAAAATCAAAAGATTAAGAGTTTATGCTTCTGGCGACAACATCTTTATGCTGACTTCACACAGTGGTATCGACCCAAGAATGTCATTAGTTGGTGGTTGGGAAGTAGGTGCTTACAGCTACCCTACGATGCGTACATTCTCAGCAGGTGTTAATCTAGAATTTTAATAAAGAATCACATTATGAAAAAGATATTTTTATTCTTTATAGCAGGAACGTTATTCGTTTCATGTAATAAGAAATTAGACGTGGCACCACCGAATAACATTACGGATGAGCAAATCCAGGAGTTATTGAAAAGTGGTGATGAAGCAACAATCCGTACCGTCTTAGGTGGTATGGCGAATAGTATGCCCCGCGCATTCAACTACGGTGGATCAGGTAACTCTGAATCTAGATATACGAACGTTTTCGGTTTGGAAGTTATGCGTAACTTGGAAGGAAATGACATCGTTTTTGGAGATCAGAACCTAACGATCTTTGGTGGCGATGAGTATAGGTTTTTGGATTTTATTTCCGAAGGAACAAATAAAAACTCGCCATACTGGTTTTTTGCTTGGAATGGTATCACCACGGCCAACAAGATGCTCAACTATTTAGATGATGCAACGGTGGGAAGCAATACCATCTTGAAAGAGTTCAAAGCTAGAGGCTTGATCCTTCGTGCTTACTCCTATAACTTCTTGATGGAGAACTATCAGGATGCCTACCTTCAAGGTGGCAAGGATAAGCTAGGAATGCCGCTTTATGATACCTACCTGCCAACGCAAGAAAGCAAAGCTCGTGCTACAGCAACGGAGACTTATAACTTCATCAAGGCGGATCTTCAACAAGCCATCCAATATTTAAAAGATGCCGGGAAAGGTTATACTGCTGAGGTAAACGATTTTGATCTAGGGGTTGCTAATTTTATTCTTGCGCGTGTTGCCTTATGGACAGGAGACTGGGCTACGGTAATTTCATCGACGAATGATATCTTAACCAACTATCCTAATCTATTACCGCAGTCGGCCTATGGAGCAACGAACGACGGTACGCAGGCAAGCCCAATTATGCGTCCGGAGAAGAATGGCTTCCTGAACAATGCTGTGAACCCAGAGGTAATCTTCGGATTTCCTTTAGGCGACGCTTTGACGACACATAACATGTGGATGAATCCATTTGCCGAAGCTGAGGGTGGTCTGTTGCGCGGATACCAACGTATCGACGCCAGATTGTACAATAGCATCGCTGCAGATGACTTCCGTAAGAATGCGTTTATGGCAACTGCTTGGGGCGATTATACCTATCCTACAAACAACGACAAACGTACTATTCCTGCATACACGAACCTGAAGTTTGCTGCAACGCATGGACTAGGCAGTGACGATAAGAAAAATGTGGGCAAAAATACGGCTTACTTTTTCCGTACATCGGAAGCCTTGTTGATGAAAGCAGAAGCACAGGCACAAAGCGGCGATGCAGCAGGAGCGAAAGCGACTTTAAATAAATTGTTGGCGGCTAGAACTAAAGCAGGTGCAACAACGCTTACAGTGGACAACTATCCAGGAATGGCAGGCCTTACGCCGCTTCAAATGGTTCAATTGCAAACGCGTATCGAGCTATGGGGCGAAGGTGGTCGCGAATTCTTCAACAACAAACGTTGGAATATCGCGGTAAACCGTGCTGCTTCGACAAACCATGTCGATAAATCTTCTTACCCGGTATCAAAAATGACTTTGCAGATTCCATTGGATGAGATGATGTACAACGATAAGATGGTTCAAAATTAATCAATCATAGAGCAAGGTCTGCCAAGACCTTGCTTTACCTATGTTATAAATAAACTAATATTATGAAGTATCAAGTTAGCCCGGAGCAAATTGCATTCTATCGTGAGAACGGTTATTTAGTTATCGAGGATTTTTTGAGTCCCGAAGAGCTGGAACATTGGCGGGAGGTCGTTTTCTCTGCCGTAGAAAAAAGAGCAGGGCAAAAGATGCCTGGTAAGAAAACACAAGTGGGAGAGGACGATGGAATCAATAAAGATGCGGATTACTTCGGAAAAGTATTCGATCAGCTATTGAATTTATGGCAAACGGATGAAGGTGTTAAAGAATTGATGCTGGATCGTCGTATCGGTGAGCTGGTTGGCAATTTAGCGCAGGCGGATGGTATTCGTATTTGGCACGATCAGGCTTTATTCAAACGTCCCTTCGCCAACCCGACAGCATGGCACTTAGATACGCCTTTCTGGTCGTTTTCCGACCGTGAAGCGCTATCCATCTGGATCGCATTAGACGATGCTACCTTGGAGAATGGCTGTTTATATTTTGTGCCTGGATCATTTAAGAAAACGGACTTTACGAACATCGGTATCGGCAAGAATATGAACGGTATTTTCGAAGTATATCCCGAGCTAGCGCAGATAAATCCTGCCCCAGCACCATTGAAAGCGGGAAGCTGTTCTATCCACAATGGATTGACCATTCACGGCGCTGGTCCGAACATGACCAACGGCTACCGCCGGGCAATGACTTGCGCGTACATGCCGGATGGCAATGTATTCAACGGACAAGCGAATATTCTTCCTCCGGATTACCTGGCCACGTTGAAAGTAGGCGATCTGTTGAATGATGACGAACAAAACCCATTAATCTATCATAAATCATGGTAGATATCCAATTCTTTTATCCGCGTTGGGGGGCAGAGCATACTGCTTGGACTGATTTTCTAGATCGCGTTAAAGACGCCGGATATCAAGGAATTGAATGGTACCCTTATGGGGAGAAAAATAAAAATGACTACCAGCAGATGTTGCAAAGTCTGCAGGATCGCCAACTGCGTTACAGTATCGTGTTCGCTGTATTTGGCGGAGCGAAGGACTTTGCACATTATTTGGAATTATTAGAGGAACAACTTACAGAACTCGCTAACTTAGGGGAGTATGGTTTGGCTCCGGAATTCATTTCTGCACAGGTGGGTCGAGAGTACTATACGAGCGAGCAGATATTAGCATGTTTAGCGGTCTGTTCTAAAGTAGAACAACAAACAGGAATATCCATTTATCAGGAAACACACCGTAATAAATGGACCTACGGGATTCATCGAATTCCAGCAATCAAAGAGCAATTTCCGGGTCTTAAATTGACGTTGGATATCTCACATTGGTATTGCGTATCGGAAAGCTATCTGGAAGATCAGCAAGACCTATTAACTAGCCTATTATCCGATGTATGTCATGTGCATACGCGTGTCGGGCACACGCAAGGCTCACAGATATCGGATGTTAGCAACCCTTTATTTGAAGACATTGTAAAGACCCATTTAGCGGTCTGGCAACAATATATTAGTAAACAAATCCAATTAGGAAGAAAGAAACTAACCTTTACCACGGAGTTTGGCCCTCCACCGTATCTCATTACGTCCGGCGATTCAGTGAAGGATTATGAGGAGCAATGGCGTCAAAACCTGTGGATAAAAAAATACCTAATGGACCATTTGAAGACTATTTAAATTTATGAATAGAAGATCTTTTATACGCAACACCTCTCTGTTAGGTGCGGGATTGGCATTAGCCAACCTCGAGGAATCCTTTGCTTCCTCAGCCTTTAAAGCAAAAGAGGATTGGTATACACTCTTTAAAAATCCAAGCATGCATTATCGTCCTTTCGTCCGTTGGTGGTGGAATGGTGATAAGGTAGAAAAAGGCGAACTGTCGCGTCAATTGCGTCTGTTGAAAGATGCCGGAATTGGCGGGGTAGAAATAAACCCTATATCCTTTCCTAAGAGGGCAGACGATATGGGGATACCATCGGTAAAATGGCTGAGCAATGAATGGATTGATCTGGTAAAACATACTGCAGACGATGCGAAGTCATTAGATATGACGAGTGATCTTATCGTGGGCTCGGGATGGCCTTTCGGCTCGGAAGACCTGATGGAGGACGAGCGTGCGCAGGTTGTGCTAGTCTATGCGGAGAAGCTGACAGGACCCATGCAATTTGAGACCTCGCAGTTCAATATCTGTCAGGCCGTGGATCCGGGAGTAACCGATAAGAATCCACTTCGCAAGCCGGAGATTCTATCGCTGCATCTGGCGAAAGATCCGATGAGCAGTCTTGATCAAGCACAGGACCTGTCTGCTAAGTGTAACGACGCGACGATACATGTGGATGTACCGGAAGGAAAGCATGTGCTTTATGCGGTCGTTCGATACACTTCGTTTGCACAGGTTATCAACGGCGCGCCGGGCGCATCAGGCTCTATCTTGAATCATATGGACAAGCAGGCGGTACAGAATTACTTGAACCGCATGTCCAATACCATGCAGAATCGCATTGGGGCGCTCTCAAATTACTTGCGTGCTTTATTTTCTGATAGCATGGAATTAGAGGGCTGTAACTGGACTCATGATTTTGCTGAAGAATTCCAAAAGCGCTGCGGCTACGACCTGATGCCTTACCTGCCTTTTATTATGTTTAAAGTAGGTCGACTAGGCGCTGTAGTTGATGAAAACTATGGTGCGGAGAAGTCGGAAGACTTTAAGGAAGTATTGAGTCGCGTTAGATTTGACTTCGAATATGTGAAGGCTTGCTTATTAAGAGAGCGATTTACAGAAACTTATTTAGCCTGGTGTAAGGGCTTAAAAGTTAAGTCTAGAGCACAGGCTTATGGACGCGGCTTTTTCCCGTTAGAAACTTCCTTAGGCTATGACATTCCTGAAGGAGAGTCCTGGACAACAAACTACCTACGACATAAGCTAGGCGAAGAGATGTCGGATGAAGACTATCGTCGTGGTCGAGGCTATACGATGATCAATAAGTACGTTTCTTCTGCCGCTCATCTGACAGGCAAGCGAGTGGTAAGCTGCGAGGAGATGACCAACACCTATCTAGTATTCAATGCGACCTTAGAACTGCTTAAATTAGGGTCAGATCAGAGTTTACTTTCGGGTATTACGCATTCCATTTGGCATGGTTTCAACTATTCGCCAAAGCAGGCGCCATTCCCTGGATGGATTCAATATGGATCTTACTATTCGGAGAAGAATAACTGGTGGCCTTACTTTAAATATTTAAATACTTACAAGGCTCGTTTGTCCTCACAATTGCAGAATGCAGATATGTATACCGATATGGCTATACTCCCTGCAAACTACGATCTGTGGGCAGAGAAAGGTGTGCAAACGGATCCTTTCCCAGAGCGCCTCAACGTGCCTTACACTTCCCTGCTATGGGAAGCTATCCATAAAACAGGAGGTGCGGCAGATTACGTCACGGAGTTGATTCTTAAAGATTCTAAGATTCAAAACGGCAAGATTATGTTTGGAAAGAAATCATACGGCGTATTGTTTCTTCCTGGCGTTAAAAGCCTAGGTGTGGAAACTGCCAAGAAATTGCACGAGTTTGTACAGCAGGGTGGCAAACTGATCTGTATGGAGACGACTCCGTCGAAAAGCTTGGGCTTTAAGGATATGCAAGCTAGAGATCGGGAAGTGCAGACCTGGATGCAGAAAATTAAAGGGCTAGGTTCAAACTTCGTCTTCGTAGAAAAGCCCGTAGATAATAAATTCTTGGAATGGTATCAGAGCTTTCATGAAGAGCAAAACCTGCCAAAGTATGTCAAAATCAGTGAGCCGAATCGCTTCTTCATGCAGAATCGATATATCCGTGATGATCAGTCGGAGTTCTTTTTCTTTCAGAATGCGCACCGATTCAACAGCCATAAAACGCGCATTGATTTCCTATCGGGAGTTGGCAAAGGCAAACAAGCTTGGATTTGGGATGCCGACACGGGCGAGCGTTTTCGATTGAAATTGGATAGCTCTAATGGCTTTGAGCACAATTTCGGACCAACGGAGTCCCTTCTTGTCGTATTCGACAAGTCGAAGGGTGGCGAATGGTATCAGCCTGCGAAACTAGACGGTACTAACAAACAAAATCTGAATGCGGAATGGGAGCTTGAGCTCAAGCATGCTCAGGAGAACCGCAGTAAGAAGATTCAACTATCTCAGCTGATCGACATGAAGCTTGATGATGAATTGCGCGACTTCTCCGGAACGGCGATCTATCGTAAGAAAATCAATGTTCAGAACGTCAAGAACCAGACGCTTAATCTAGGTCAGGTGTTCGGAATTACAGACCTTTTTATCAATGGACAGCCTGTGGGTGTAAAATGGTTTGGTCGCCGCATATACGATATCAGTAAATTCCTCAAACCGGGAAGCAATGATATTGAGATTCGTGTGACTACCACGATGGGCAACTATCTAAAGACTTTAAAAGACAATGAAAATGCGCAGTACTGGGTCAACAGACCTGGACGCGAACAGGAAATACAATCCATGGGGATTGTAGGCCCCGTAGAAATTTATAACTAACCAAAAAGACTACAATAATGAAGAAACTATTATGCTTACTCGTTTGTTTTTGCAGCCTTCAGGTATTTGCAAAGGACTATGCAGTTCGAGATTTTGGTATTGAGGGCGATGGAAACACGCTGAATACGAAATCTATTCAAGCTGCTATTGATTATGTAAATGCGAAAGGTGGGGGTCGATTAGTATTTGGACCAGGCAATTACGTAACGGGGACAATTTACATCAAGTCAAATGTTACGCTACATCTGGAAAGGGGAGCTAGTATTCTAGGTTCTCTGAATCCCTTTGATTACGATAAGGATCCATATATTAATTGGAAATCATTAATCTATGCTATTAAGCAGGAGAATATCGGTATTACGGGGCAGGGGACTATCAATGGTCGTGGTTTTGACAACGCCATGAATACTCTGAATCTTGTCCACCGTGGGCTGATCGAAGATGAATTGAAATACGACCGCGTTCGCGAATGGAATAGACCGGAGAATATCTATTTCCGCGAATGTAAGAACATAAAGATTATTGGTATCACGTTAAAAGACCCTGCGAGCTGGAATCAAACCTACGATCAATGCGTCAATATATTGGTTGACAGTATTACGGTGGATAGTAAATCTTACTGGAATAATGACGGTATTGACATTGTCGATTGTAAGGATGTGATTATTCGTAACTCGCATTTCGATGCCGCAGATGATGCGATCTGTTTTAAGTCGCATGATGCCAACGCTATTTGCGAAAATGTATTAGTAGAAAACTGTACGGCACGCTCAAGTGCATCAGGTTTAAAATTCGGAACGGTTTCACGTGGTGGCTTCCGCAATTTCGTGGTGAGAAATCTAACGGTTTATGATACATATCGTTCTGCAATTACTTTCGCCGCCGTAGACGGTGGTATCGTGGAGAATATTCTAGTGGATGGTGTTCGATCAATCAACACAGGAAATGTGATCTTCCTAAGAATCGGTAATCGTTGGAGCAAGGGGAAAGAACCGGTAATGAAGGATATTACGATAAGAAATGTCTACGCTGAAGTACCTATGGAGAAACCTGATAAGGGATATAACTATGAGGGGCCGATTGAAGACCTGCCTAGAAATATTTCTCCAGCGAGCATTATTGGATTGCCAAACTATAAGATCGAAAACGTAACATTGGAGAACATCGAAATTGTTTATCCAGGCGCGGGTAATCCATATTATGCGAAAAGAGGGCTTTCCGCAGCGGAATTGGATGGTATCCCAGAAATGGAAGCCGCTTATCCTGAATTCTCACAATTCAAAGAGCTACCGGCCTGGGCATTCTATATTCGTCATGCGAACAACATCACGTTCAAGAACGTGAAATTTAAGGCGCTAGCAGCCGACTACAGACCAGCCATCGTAACGGATGACCTGAATACAGGTAAGTTTGAAAACGTGACGTTTGATGAGGTAAAAGCTGGAAATAAGGAGCAGATCTTCTTGCATAAAAGCAATAATGTTGACATCGTAAAATAATAATCACATGAAAAGAATCTTATACATCATGCTATTGCTGACGATGTCATTCGGTCAGGCTTTAGCAGTCGACTATAACGCCTCTGCTTTCGGATGTGTATCCGACGGACAGACAAATAATACGCGTTCGATACAAGCCGCTATCGACTTAATATCATCTAAAGGAGGAGGTACATTAAACTTCTACGTAGGACGATACTTAACAGGCGGTTTAGAACTGAAATCTAACGTTACGATCAACTTGCATGAGGGTGCTATCCTAGTTGCGAATCCAAGCTATTACGACTTCATTGAAAAGAACGGTAAGCGTTATTTTATCTATGGAGAAAACCAATCTAACGTAAAAATCATCGGGAAAGGCGTTATTCTAGGACAAGCAGCTGCGGTAAAAACAAAGATTGATGATCAGGTGAATAAGGGTATTGTGACCAATGAACTTAATACCGTTCGCCCGACTTTACTAGGGTTTAACAATTGCCAGAACGTAGAGATTGACGGAATCATGTTAGAAGACTCATCTGGTGATGTCGCGGAGTTGGTAAACTGTACGAATGTATCCTTCAAAAATCAGATTATCCGCAGCCAAAACTATGCAAATTCTAGAGGTTTAGTGCTTGCCGGTTCCAAAGGTGTAAGCTTCGAGAATCTCTATGTAGATACCGCTGGCAAGGCTTTGGTTAAAGATAAAGCAAGCCAAACGACCGCCATTAAAAAGAGTATAACGCCAAACGGCAAGTCCATTTAATCGAGTAGAGCATGAAGAGATTGAATATATATTTAAGTATACTGTGCACGATCTTTAGCATAGGATTGTTGCAGGCGAAGGATTATAATGCTTCCTATTTTGGGATTAAATCAAATGGAACTACACTAAATACGACTTCCATTCAGCGCGCTATTGATTTCATTAGTGAGAACGGTGGAGGAACTTTAAAGTTCTACGTCGGGCGATACTTGACTGGGACTATCCATATGAAATCCAACGTCACTCTGCATTTAGAAGAGGGCGCGGTATTGCTAGGTTCTACCAATATCAATGACTATAATGTCGGAACGCCTAACAATGCTTTGGTCTACGCCAAAGGGGTAAAGAACGTGGGAATTACCGGTAAGGGTGTCATCGATGGACAGGGAAAAGAAGTAGCCTACAGCCTGATGGATTATATCCACAAAGGGATTATCAAGGATCCATTAGATTACGATAGACCAAGAAATAATCGCCCAAAGGCGATCTATTTCCGCGAATGCAATAATGTAACCATCAAGCATGTCACTGTGAAAAACTCTGCCGACTGGGTTCAGACCTATGATCAGTGTGAGGATGTGTTGATCGACAGCATCACGGTGGATAGCAAAGTGTTCTGGAACAATGACGGTATCGACATCGTTGATTGTAAGAATTTCAAATTATTAAATTCCTATATCGATGCTTCTGACGATGCCATCTGTTTGAAATCGCATGACGCGACGAAGATGAATGAAAACATCGAAATCAGAAACTGTGTAGCACGCTCCAGTGCAAATGGTATCAAGTTTGGAACCGTTTCAGCAGGTGGATATAAAAATATCCGCATCATCAACAACCGTGTGTATGACACGTTTCGTTCTGCTTTCACGATTGCGACTCCTGACGGAGGTATCGTTGAAGATGTACTAGTAGACAGCTTGTATGCTTACAATACCGGTAATGCCATCTATCTACGCATCGGTGCGCGATGGAATAAAGGCAGACAAGGGTCGATCGATGGCGTGACGATGCAGAATATCTACATCGAAGTTCCTGCAGACAAACCCGATGCTGGTTATGCATTCGAAGGACCTGTTGAAGACAATCCAAGAAATATCTCACCAGCGAGTATTGTTGGATTGAAAGGTCAACCGATCAAGAACATAGTCTTGAGAAACGTTGAGATTGTCTATCCGGGAGGTTCAAATCCCAACTACGCCTTCCGTGGCACTAGCCCGAAAGAATTGGATAGCATTCCAGAGATGGAAGCGGCTTACCCTGAGTTTTCTCAATTTAAGGAATTACCTGCATGGGCATTCTATTTGCGCCATGTAGACGGAGTAACCTTCGAAAACGTGAAGTTCACAGCGAAGGATAAGGAATACCGTCCAGCTGTTGTCATGGACGACGTGAAGAACGCGCAGATGACAAACGTGGAATACAATGAACCTAATAAAAAAGGAAAAAAACAGCTAGTTTTATACAAGTCGACACTAAAGAAATAACGATTGTAAAGAATGAAGCACTTTCTAGTAGGCCTTTTTGTTTGTTGTGCAACGCTTTTGTTCGCACAACAAACAAATGATGCCGAGTACATAAAAAACAATTACAGCAAGCGTGAAGTGTATATCCCAATGCGGGATGGAACAAAACTCTTCACGGCGATCTATGAGCCCAGGGATAGGTCAAAATCTTATCCTATTATGATGATCCGCACACCTTATAGCGTTGCCCCTTATGGGGAGGATAAGATGCGCCCTAGCATTGGTCCAAGCATGGAGTTTGCAAAAGACGGCTACATCTTCGTGTATCAAGATGTGCGGGGGAAGTATAAATCGGAAGGTGATTTCATCGCCAATCGTCCTTATATTCCTAAGAAGAAAAAAGGCCAAACGGATGAAACAACGGATACCTACGATACCATCGATTGGCTCATAAAACAGCTTAAATCGAATAAGAAAGTCGGTATTTGGGGTGTTTCCTCGCCGGGTTTCTATGCATCCATGTCACTGATTGATGCGCATCCGAATCTAACAGCAGTCTCCCCACAAGCGCCAGTGACCGATTGGTTCTTGGGAGATGATAGACATCATAACGGCGCATTTATGCTGATGGGAAGTTTTTCTTTCCTATCTTCTTTCGGAAAAATGAGAGACTCCGTAGGCACCACACACCCAGGAGGATTCTATGCATACAACACCAGCGATGGCTATGATTTTTACCTCAAGTCAGGTCCGTTAAAGAACTTCAACAAAAACTACCTGCAAGGGAAAAGCATCCTCTGGAATGAGATGATGAACAATCCGGATTACAACGCCTATTGGGAAGAGCGTAGCTATACCAAATATCTTAACAAGGTTAAACCTGAGGTCCTTGTTGTTGGCGGATGGTTCGATCAGGAAGATCTATATGGTCCTTTGAAGACTTACGAAGCACTTGCGAAATCCGGAAAAAATAAACTGTCTTTTGTGATGGGGCCTTGGTATCACGGTTCTTGGACAAGGGGAGATGGCAGAAGCTTAGGAGACCTCGATTTTGCATCCAATACCAGTAATTATTATCGCGAAGAGCTAGAATTAGCCTTTTTCAAAAAGCATTTGAAAAATGAAGAATCAAAGCCCTTAGCCCCTGTTTCCATCTTCGTAACGGGAGCGAATGAGTGGAATTACTTGAGTGAATGGCCATCGAAGGAACAGGTGGAAACACCTCTCTATCTACAAGCCAACGGCGGATTATCTTTTAATAAACCGGAAGCTGCTGATACCGCTTACGCGGAATACACCGCAGACCCGAGCAAGCCCGTACCTTATACGGCAGAGAAAACCTTAATGCGCGGCTTTAAATACATGTTCGAAGATCAGGTTTTTGCTTCAAGACGTCTCGATGTATTGGTTTTTGAGTCGGAGGTGTTGACGGAGGATGTCAAAATCATGGGAAACCTACAGGCGAATTTATTCGTTAGTACAACCGGTACCGATGCAGACTATATCGTTAAATTAATCGATGTGCATCCCTATGTAAAAGATGCACCCTTATCGGATGCGCAAATCCTGGTCAGAGGGGAGGTGATGCGCGCCAAGTATAGAAATAGTTTCTCGCATCCTGAGCCGATGCAACCCAACCAAGTCACACAAGTTAAATTTGATATGCAAGATGCTGCCCATGTGTTTAAGAAAGGGCATAAAATCATGGTGCAGATTCAAAGCTCTTGGTTCCCTTTGGTGGATCGCAATCCGCAGAAGTTTGTCAATATTTATGAAGCCGACGAAGCGGATTTCGAAACGCATAATCATCGGGTATTTTTTAATCGTCAATATCCTTCTAGTATCCTATTACCACTAATTAAAAACAATGAAAAATAGATTATTTACACTGATTGCAATGCTCTTTGTGGCCTGTCAATTTGCTCAGGCGCAAGAAGACTATGCACGCAAAGTCGTTAGTGTATTAGCGTCCGATAAGTACGCAGGTCGCGGTTATGTCTTTAATGGCGACAAAAAAGCAGCCGGATATATTGCGAAGGAAATGAAGAAATCAGGATTGACACCAGTAGATGGCAAATCCTTTATGCAATATTTCAGCCTAGGGGCTAATGTGTTCCCGAAAGCGGCAACCGTCAAATTAAATAATGAAGAACTGAAAATGGGGGTGAATGTCTTGGTCGATGCCGCATCGCCATCCATCAATGGAAGCTTCGATCTCGTTCCTGTTTCCGGAAAATTGAATGATGATAACGTATTAAGACAAATTGCACAAGATAAAGCTTACGCAGGCAAAGCCATCTATATTGATGAGGCCGAACAGTTGAAGACTATCAATGCGCAGGAGCTTCGTCGTGCCATAATGCTTTTGATGACTGCAGGAGAGTACCGCGCCATTGTGGTGAATACCCCAAGCAAATTTACTTGGAGAGCCTCAGTAAGCCAAAGTTTAAAACCGGCAGTCTACATCAAAGATTTAGCGATAAATCCAAACGACAGTCAGATATCTTTGGATATTACGGCAAAATATCAACCCGATTATAAAACGCAGAATGTTTGTGGTTTCTTGAAAGGAAGTAGTGACTCCGATTCTACCATCCTCGTGACAGCACATTACGATCACTTGGGCGTCATCGGTAAAAAAGTCGTATTCAACGGGGCTAATGACAATGCTAGTGGAACAGCACTCATGCTGTACTTGGCGCAATATTACGGTAAGAATAAGCCGAAGTATAACATGATATTCTTAGCTTTCTCAGGCGAGGAAAGTGGACTTTTAGGATCTAAATATTATGCAGCAAACCCGCTGAACGATCTGAAAAAAGTAAAGTTCCTGATCAACGTGGATATGGCCGGTACAGGCGATGACGGGATTCAGGTGGTCAACGGAAGTATCTTCACCAAAGAATTTGACCTTCTCACGAAGTTGAATGCTGAAAAAAAATATTTGCCGGAAGTTAAAGTTCGTGGTGCCATGAACCGCAGCGATCACGCTCCTTTTTATGAAAAGGGCGTGCCTGCCTTTTTCATCTATACACTGGGAGGCACAACAGCCTATCACGATATCTATGACCGCTACGAAACTTTGCCATTCACAAGGTTTAACGGTTATGCAAACCTGTTGACAGACTTTATCGATCAATTCTAAGGTATTAGACATCCTCCTCAACTTAGACTGCCCTCTTATGGCAGTCTGCGAAACATTAAACACTCACTTTAACTTATACAGACCCCAATCATAACCCTTTCCGAACGGTTATGATTGGGGTTTGTAGGGGGTTTGTATTGGGTTTGTATTGGGTTTGAAAGGGGTTATAGTTGAAGTAGTCTGGACAATAAATCGTCTGGCCTTCCTAGATGAGGTGTCAGGATAGCACAGGATGCTTTCCACTTTTGTGATTAATATATTTGGTTAGACGCATTTCGGAATTCTAACATCCGAACTACTAACAATTATAAATGTAATGTGCTTTGTTACTTTCGCCCGGTACGAAGCGAACCTATAAAATAAAATATTAATGATTTATAGAAAGGAGGATTTTTTAAGCAGAAAAAAAAATACAGTAAATAATTGCTTAAAAAAACCGACAGTGTTCGAGCACCGTCGGTTAAAATTTAAAGCAAACAAGATCAAAAAGAGGTTCCTGACTCTTAATTATGTTTAACCTTTAAACTTTGCAAAGGTATGCAAACTGACCAATTAAACAAACCTAAAATACTAAGAAATAATCGCAATCGATTTAGTTGTAATCGGATAGTAGATTATACAAAGTGCATGTTAGCAAAGGGGAATTTCCCGAAAACTGCCTGCCTTGTTGCAGCAGTGCTGATGAGCCAATTTTCGATCGCTAGATCCTCTAATAAGGATGTAACAATTGAAAAAAAGAAAATAGTTGTTAAAAAAATAGACGGTAAGTACAAAAAAGATATGATTCAACAAGTTGTAACAGTTCGCGGACTCGTAACCGATCCAGAAAACTCGCCCATGGCGGGTGTCTCGGTGTTGGTTAAGGGGAGCTCTGTTGCTACTGCTACGAATCAAGATGGCCGTTATGAAATAGAATTGAATAAAGGCCAAACTTTGTTGTTTCGGATGATTGGATATGCGGATGTTGAATTTGTTATTCAGGAGTCCAGTGTTCGCAATGTAACGATGGAATCGAGTCAGCAAGATATCGGCGAAGTTGTGGTGATTGGGTATGGAAGTCAACAAAAAAAGGATGTTACAGGCTCAATCGCGACAGTTTCGATGAAGAACGTTCGTGGTCAAGCTATTATTAGTCCAGATCAAGCCCTAACCGGACAGATTGCTGGTGTCCAGGTGAGCACATCCAATGGTACTCCTGGCGGTGGGCCAAAAATTCAAGTTCGAGGTATTGGTGCAATCGGTGCGGGAAGTCAACCGTTATATGTGATCGACGGATTCCCTGTTCCTGCGTCGTCTAGCGAGCGGAGCAATCCTTTAGCGACAATCAATCCAAATGATATTGAATCGATGACTATTCTTAAGGATGCTTCTGCTACAGCGATCTATGGTTCTCGAGGCTCCAATGGCGTGGTATTGATTAATACGAAGAAGGGCGCCGTTGGGAAGATGAAAATCGATGTTGCCGCGAGTTCAGGGCTACAGTCCGTTCCGCAAAAGGGTCGTCCAAATCTGATGAATGCTCAAGAATTTGCACAATTTCGTAAAGAGGCAATCGAGGATAAGATACGCTTTGAGGAGAATAGAGAACCAACTATCAATGATATTCCCGAAGAGTATAGAGATCCAGCTGCTTTAGGAGCAGGTGTAGACTGGTATGATGCAGTCCTTCGGGTTGCGCCTATGTCAGACATAAATGTTAGCTTAAGTGGGGGTAGTGAAAATATGCGATCATTTATCTCAGCGGGTTATCTGAATCAAACCGGTACGATGCTAAATACAGGTTTCGATCGTTTTTCAGTTCGCGCAAATATAGATGGTACTATTTTCAATAAATTAAAATTGGGGATCAATTTATCTCCTACGCTTTCCTATCTGAAAGGTGGAGTAAACGGGCAGGGTCGCGATGAGTTTTTTGAAATCACTACACCGGTTGCTAAGATTTACAACGACGACGGGAGTTATGTTCCCTACATTCAGTCAGCGGGGTCTTTCGGTAACCCGAATCCTGTGATGTATTTGAATCAACGGGTTAACAAATCGTCAGAATTGAAACTATTGATGAGCACTTATGCCGAATATAGTTTTTTACCTAACCTGAAGTTCAAAACTACCTTCAACGTTGATTATTTAGATGAAAGTCGGGAAACCTTCCGTCCTTCTACGCTAGCCAATCAAAATGCGCCTGGATTATCGATTCCGAGTGGGGGCTATTATAGAGACTCCTATATCAACTGGGCAAACGAAAATACGCTAACTTATGATTGGTCGAGCGAAAATGGCCATTCCATAAATTCACTTGCGGGTTATTCCGTACAGGTTCAGAAAAATAAAGGCGCTTCTTTCAATGGCACACAGTTTCCTGACGACGACATTCAAACCTTAAATGGTGCTGCACGAATTACCGGTGGAACTGCGATTGAAGATTGGGCATTACTATCTTATTTAGCGCGGGTAAATTATTCGTATTTAAATAAATATGTGTTAACAGCATCCTTCCGTGCGGACGGATCTTCAAGATTTGGGAAAGACAATCGCTGGGGTTCATTCCCTTCGGTTGCAGTCGGTTGGCGCTTATCTGAAGAGGCATTCTTAAAAGGTAAGGAGTGGTTAGACGAATTGCGCTTGAGAGCATCGTATGGTCGAAGTGGTAACTTCAATATTGCAAACTATGCTTCGCTAAGCAGTATCGGCACAGGTAACTATGTGCTGGGTGGGGCTTTAGCGCCGGGACGTGTGATGAATAGTTTAGCGAACTCCCTGTTGGGCTGGGAGCGAATGAAAGAGTTGAATATTGGAGTGGACTTTTCAACCTGGAATAATCGTTTGACATTTACCGCGAACTTTTATAGAAGAAATACACTTGATCTTCTTTTAAACACTCCTGTTCCGCAATCTTCCGGATTTACTAGTGTGACAGAGAATAGAGGGGATGTAGAAAATAAAGGTTATGAATTCTCGGTTAGTTCTGCAAATATTCAAAAGGACAAGTTTACTTGGACTACCGATTTCAACATTTCGTTTAACCGTAACAAAGTAATCGCTCTAGGACGAAGTACCGATCCGATTTATTCTGGTCAGAGTTCAGAGGGTAATTTCACCAACATTACGCGAATCGGAGAGCCGGTTGGAATGATTATCGGTTATGTCGTGGATGGGATTTATCAGAATCAGGCTGATTTAGACAAATATCCAAGTTTTCCTGGTGCAATTCCTGGAAACCTGCGCATGCGCGATGTCAACGGAGATGGTCAGATTACACCTAACGATGATTTTGATGTAATTGGGAATCCTTACCCTGACTTTACTTGGGGTATGACTAATAGCTTTACTTATAAGAACTTTGATTTACGTGTGATGATGGTTGGTGCGATGGGACAAGAGATGTTGCATGCAACACGATTCTACACGGATAATATCGATGGTGTTTTCAATGTCCGCAAAGAAGTTGCAGATCGCTGGCGATCGGAAGATAATCCGGGGAGCGGTTTAGTGCCGACTACCAATGGTACAGGGCGTGGTCGCGTTATGTATCGTGATACGCACTCCTTGTTTATCGAAAAGACCGACTATTTATGGGTTAGAAATATTACGTTCGGCTATACCTTGCCCAAGCCAATTGGCGGCGTAATCAATAATGTTCGTATTTACGGCAATCTTCAAAACCCATTTATGTTTTCCGGGTATGATGGAAATCCCGAAGGTACTAATATGAATCGTGGAGATACAAGTCCATTAGTGCCGGGTATTGATTACGGCGCGTATCCAGTACCAAAGATTTATACACTAGGGTTGAATTTTAGTTTTTAAGCGAACGTCATGAAAATAAAATATATCATATTAAGTCTCGGGATTTGGAGCCTAACGTCTTGTAACCATTTACTAGAGGTTGATCCCTATACGTTTTCCAGTGGTAATACATACTATGAAAATGAGGCTCAGGTTCTCCGTGCTGTAAACGGCGTTTATGGACGTCTTCAGGGGCTTCATACTTCCGATTTTTATGCATTAACTGAAATGCGTGCGGATAATACCAATTACCAATATTCTGAATCCGACCGTGGCGCTCAACAAAGAGAAGAAATAGATGAGTTTTTGATCACCTCGTCGAACAACTTTGTGAATACTGCTTGGGCGAATCTCTATGGGATTGTCGCTCAGGCCAATGTAATTTTAACACGTATCGATAATGTTACTTTTTCAGATGATAAATTGAAGGATAGGTACGTTGGGGAAGTGAAATTTCTTCGATCTTTTGCGTATTTTCATCTAGTTCGTTTGTTTGGAGAAATACCACTACATACTGTGGAGGTAACGAGTCCTCAAGGAGCTTTTACCGATGGAAAAAAATCATCTGTGGATGAAGTCTACAATGTTATTATTGAAGATTTAAAGCGTGCAGCCGATGTCTTACCTAAAGAATACCCTACTGCAGAAGTAGGTCGTGCTACGCGAGGAGCAGCATTGACAATGTTAGGCGATGTTTACCTAACGCGCAAACAATTTCCTGATGCTGTTACCGTGCTAAAGGAAGTTCCTCTGCTAGGATATTCATTAATGAGCAATTATGGTGACTGTTTTGATCCTTCGACAAAGAATAATGCGGAGTCAATATTTGAAGTACAATATGATCACTCGATTGAAGGAGAGAACAGTAATTTCATTTACATGTTCGGTCCGCGTGACGCAAGAGTAAAATTAGTCGGATTTACAGGAACGCTTGGTGCAAGTAATATTCCGACGCCGAGTATCTATAATGCTTATGAGCCCGGAGATAAACGGAAAGATCACTCAATCGCTTTATTCGATGATGCGACGAATTCAAAATATCCAGAGGCAATAGCATTCGGTGGGAAAATGCCTTATATCAAAAAGTTCTACCATCCGCCTTATCCTGAAAATGGACGTTCGAATGAAAATTGGCCTGTCTATCGATATGGTCATGTGTTGCTGATGTTGGCTGAAGCCTACAATGAGACCGGGTCGGGTGACCCTTATATCCATCTAAATGCTGTCCGTGCGCGTGCAGGCTTGACTGCATTAAGTGGGCTGTCGCAAGCGACACTTCGAGAAGCTATAGCAAATGAGCAAAGAGTGGAAGTTGCATTCGAAAATCAGCGCTGGTATCAATTACTCAGAACAGGGAAAGCAATAGAAGTGATGAAGGCGCATGGTGAAGCGGAAAAAAATAGATTAACGAGACTGAGTAGCGCTTCATATAATGTTCAAGAATACATGCTACTTTATCCAATTCCAAATCGTGAAATCCAGTTGAATGGCATCAGCCAAAATCCTGGGTACTAAACGATATAAGCTGTTATAAACTTAATCAACATATTAAACCACAATGATAAGAACTAATAGAGCAAAATTGTATTTGTTTTCCATGTTTTTGCTTTTCGCAGCGGGGGCTTGTAAGGGGAAAGAGGAGCCAGAGGTAGTGGATACTAACCCGAAAACAGAGAAAATAACCTTGCCTGAAGGATTTGCCATCGAGCATATTTACAGCCCTTCGGACAATAAAAACGGGTCATGGGTGTCGATGACATTCGATGATAAAGGTAGAATGATCACTTCCGATCAGTTTGGAGGGTTATTCCGAGTAGAGCTGCCACCATTAGGATCAGACTCGACGGTCAAGCCTAAGATTGAGCCTATTGAGTTTCCTGTCGAAGGACCGCCCTTAGCAGATACCACCAAGAAAAAAGTAGGGATGGGCTTTGCTCAGGGTTTATTGTGGGCATATAACAGTCTTTATGTGATGGTCAATCATAAGCCGAACGATGAGTTAAAGAAAGGTTCTGGTTTATACCGACTACAGGATACAGACAACGATGATAAATTAGATAAAATTACCGAAATCTTGTCGCTTGATGGATCTGGCGAGCATGGCCCGCACAGCATTGTATTGGGACCAGACTCAGCAATCTACATTGTCGCTGGCAACTTCACGAAGGTTCCGGAAATGGATGCCTATCGTATAAAACCAAATGATAGTGTCGATAACCTTATTCCATTAATTCTCGATACGCATGGTCATGATTCGGATTCTCATAACTCCGGTGGCTGGATTGCGAAGACCGATCCGGAAGGAAAGCACTGGGAGTTGATTTCCGCGGGATTCCGTAATCCGTTCGATATCGCATTCAACAATGAAGGCGAATTATTTACCTACGACTCAGATATGGAGTGGGATTTCGGGATGCCTTGGTATCGCCCGACGCGTATCTTACACGTAACGAGCGGCTCGGAATTCGGTTGGAGAAAAGGGGATGCTAAATGGGACTCACGATTCTTAGATAACCTTCCAGCCGTATTAAATATTGGTCAGGGTTCTCCGACCAACTTTATTAACCCAAGCCAAGCGAAATTCCCGGAAAAATATAGAAATAGCTTGTTAGCCTTCGACTGGAGTTTTGGTATTATCTACGCCTTAGAACTGAAATCCGAGGGTGCCACCTATACGGCGAAGGCCGAAGAGTTTATCTCCGGTTCGCCGCTTCCATTAACCGACGGGGTAGTGGGGCCAGACGGCGCTTTATACTTCCTAACTGGCGGGCGCAAGCTTGATTCGGATTTATACCGTGTTTACTACAAAGATCAGGATAAGGTAAAAGCGGAACTGAAGAAAAAAGATCTTCCGGAATTGGTGAAGTTACGTCGTGAAATTGAACAATATCATCAAGCTTCAGCGCCAGGGACGGCCGAAAAGATTTGGGAATATTTGGGTCATGAAGATCGCCATATCCGTTATGCGGCACGCGTAGCGTTGGAACACCAACCGCTCGCTTCTTGGCAAAATCTATTGTTTCAGGAACGTAACGTCGTTCGTTTAACGGAGGCTATGGTTGCTGCTGCGCGCGTAGGGGATGCTTCCTTGCAACCACGAATTATGGCTAAGTTAGCGACGATTCCCGTGGATAAGCTTACTCCACGCATGTTGGAGAATTTGACCCGCGTGTATGAGATTGTTATTGCGCGTATGGGCAAACCTACAGAAGAGGCGAGTCGGGCGCTAGCAGCGAGTTTAGAGCCGCTCTATCCTGCAAAAAGCAATAGCCTGAACAGACAATTGTCGAAATTGTTATTGGCCTTGAATTCTGAATCAGCCGTGAAAAAGTCTTTAGATTTATTAGCGAATGCAAAGGATGATACGACGGAGACCAACTTCATGAGTTCTTCGGACTTGATCTTGCGCAACCCTCAATATGGATTAGATATCGCCAATATGTTGGCAAATATTCCGCCTGCACAACAAATTTTCTTAGCGACCGCTTTAAGCGATTCCAAAGCCGGCTGGACGCCGGAACTGCGCGAGCAATACTTTAGCTGGTTCTACAAAGCGTTTGGATTCAAAGGTGGAAATTCTTACATCGGTTTTATCGATAATGCTAGAAAGAAAGCTTTATCTCATGTGCCGAAGGATCAATTGGCCATGTACGGTAAGATGTCGGGAGACTCTTTGTTGAATCAGAAGGGGACACGCCTAGCTGAGAATGTGGTTCCACCAAAAGGACCCGGCAGACAATGGGAAATAGATTCGGCCTTAAAAGTGGTAGAAGAAAATACGGGCGTTCGCGATTTCAAACGCGGTCAGGAATTATATATCGCTGTGAAATGTGGCTCCTGCCATACGATGAAGGGCGAAGGCGGTTCGGTTGGTCCAGACTTGACGCAATTGGGTACCCGTTTCTCGAAGCGCGATATGTTGGAAGCGATTATAGAGCCTAGCGAAGTCATCTCCGATCAGTATGAATCGAAAGTATTCAATATGAAAGACGGTACTTCCGTGTTGGGACGATTGATGAGCGAAAATGAGAAAGCTTATGTCATTTCTCAAAACCCATATGCTCCGCATGTAACGAAAGAGCTGGCGAAGAAAGATGTTCTGGATATCAAACGTTCGGAAGTATCGATTATGCCTCCTGGAACTTTGAATACAATGAGTCCGGACGAAGTGAAGGATATCATGGCGTATCTGATGTCGGGGGGAAATGAGAATGCAGAAATATACAAGAAGAAATAAAAGATAAGATCGTGGATTACTCGAATAAGGATTGGTTAGACAAAGTATCGCATACGGCACAGGTAGGCGGGATTGAAACCTCTGTTTTAGACAATGGATTGGGTCGCGGTTCTCGTATTGCCTGGATCAACACGGGCGCCGGATTACGGTTCAAAGTGCTTCTAGATCGCGCTATGGACATTGCTGATGCGGCATATAACCAATACAATTTGAGTTGGATCAGCCGATTGGGCGTCACACCGCCACAGCCACTTTCCGATCGTGGGGTCGATTGGTTGCGGACCTTCGGCGGTGGCTTACTAGTTACCTGCGGTTTGACCCATGTGGGCGGTCCGGAAGAAGATGAATTCGGTCGTCGTGGTCTGCACGATCAAATCAGTAATACCCCGGCAGAAATTATACAGGTAAAACAACCTGACTTGATCAGTGGCGATCGAGAAATGTTTATTACAGGCATTATTAAACAAGGCCACCCCCTAGGTACCAACATCGAAATGAAACGCACCATCCGTTGTACGCTAGGCGAGCCCACATTACACATCGTTGATGAGATCATTAATGTCGGCAATATTGATACTCCTCATATGATTTTATATCATTTTAATTTTGGGTGGCCTTTAATTGATGAAGGTACAGCGTTGCTGTGGGAAGGTGCTTGGACAGCTCGCGAGCACGGCGAAGCCAACAAGATATTTAAGGAAGGAGAGTCTTTTAAACGCTGTCAGGTTCCTCGCGACGACCATAAAGGCAGCGGTGAAGAGGCTGCTTTTATCGATATCGCTGCGGATGCGCAGCATATGAGCCATTGCGCGATCTATAATGAAAAATTGGGTTTAGCGCTGCGCTTATCGTTCGATAAGCGTCAATTGCCCTGGCTTACGAATTGGCAGCACTGGGGCAAGGGGGAATATGTAACGGGCCTAGAACCTGGAACCAATCCTCCGGTGGGCCAGCAGAAACTGCGCGAGCGCAAGGAACTTATCATGCTGAAGCCCCACGAAAAAAGAACCTACGAGCTAACCATACATTTATCGGATACCGCTTCAGGTATCGAAGAAATTATAAACAAGAATTAATCAACATAAACATAAATCCAATGGCAAATATTGAAAAGGCTTTTGAGCAAGGAAAAGGAGTATTAAGGCTAGCACCGAATTGGGTGCCGAGATCATTTTGTGTACCTGGTCGTCGCATTAAACTTCATCCTGATGATTATTATGTGCTAGGGGGCGAACGTGGAGGGATCGATGAGCGTTGGTTTTCATCTACAACGCCAGCAAAGAACGGCCCTTTGACCGGGGAGTTCGAAGGCTTAAGTTTTGTAGTATATGAGGAAGATGGTAAGACGGAGCAAATCTTGTTGTCGGATTTTGTAAACGAATTGAAAGGCCGCCTTATTGGTGACCGCTTATGGGATGAGTATCAAAGCTGGCCGATGTATTCGAAGTTTTTTGATAACATGGGTCCACTGCCTCATCACATTCACCATAACGATGAGAAAGCAGCGTTAATCGGTCAGGCAGGTAAGCCCGAGGCATACTACTTCCCTCCGCAGCTGAACAATCATGGCGGTGATTTTCCATATACCTTTATGGGGATTGCGCCAGGCACGTCAAAGGAAACGATCAAGGAATGTTTAGAGAATTTCTCTAAAGGAGATAATAAAATCACCAATTATTCTCAGGCATACCGCTTGGAGCCGGGTACTGGTTGGGATGTTCCTCCGGGGCTATTGCACGCGCCGGGCAGTATGTGTACCTACGAGCCACAAAAAGCATCTGATGTCTTCGCGATGTACCAATCGTTGGTCAATGAGGCGATTATTGACGAGGAGTTGTTATGGAAAGGACTTCCGGAAGATCAACGCGGGAATTACGATGGTTTGATGGATATTATTGATTGGGATTTGAACGTTGATCCGAATATGATGCAGAACCGCTTCATGGCGCCGATTCCGGTAAAGGATGAAGGAGAAATGGAAGCAGCAGGCTATAGTGAGAAATGGATTTGCTATAAGTCTGAGGCATTTTCAGCGAAGGAATTGACGGTTTTTCCGGGGCAGAAAGTATTGATCCAAGATGCTGCCGCTTATGGTCTAATTATGATGCAGGGTTATGGTAAGTTGAACGATTGGACGATTGAAACGCCATCGTTGATCCGTTATGGGCAGCTTACGTATGATGAGTATTTCGTGTCTGAGGAAGCCGCAGTAAAGGGAGTTTGGATTGAGAACCATTCGCAGGTAGATCCGATCGTGATGCTGAAGCACTTTGGCCCGAACAATCCGGACTTAGTGATCAAGAAATAAGTAAAAGACCTTAAAAACATATGTTATGAGCAAGAACAATTTTCCAAAATTACACAATGCGACATGGCCTGGAATCGTGGGTAAAGGCGATCATGAGCCAATTATTTCATTAGATGAATTACTTGAAAAGACCGCTGCTGCGAATGTAAATGGGGTTAAATTTGATGGGGTAGACTTAGGTCTGTTCGATCCGCACGTAAAATTAGATACTTCAGATGATCATATTTCCTGGGTTGTCGACAAAATCGGCGGCTATGGACTAGATATTGGGACTTTAGTAGCGCCGATCTGGCCACCGGATGGAGGTTCAGCTATGGGCTCGCAAGAAGACCGCGACCGTTTTGTCGATGTGGTAAAACGCGCTGCAGAATTCGGTTATAAATTGCGCAAACAAGGAATCCGTACGAACAATGTGATTCGTATAGACTCGGCTTCAGGTGTCGAGGATTGGGCAAAGAATCCTTTAGAGAATACGAAGCTTATTGCGGAGACTTTCCGTCGAGCATGCGACGCTGCTGCTGAATATGGGGAGCGCCTTGCTGCGGAGGGTGAGATCTGCTGGGGCGGGATGCAAAGCTGGAAAACCATGTTGGATACATTAGAAATGGTGGATCGCGATAATATCGGCTTCCAGGCAGATATGTCGCATACATTTTTGTATCTATTGGGCTACAATGCGCCGGAAGACAGAATACTGAAAGCCGATTTTGAATGGAGCGATCGGGCGGAATTAGAGCGTGGCTTACAATTCCTGACATCGAAGTTACGTCCTTGGACCATTGATTTCCATGTTGCTCAGAACGACGGTACGGTGTTCGGTTCAGGCTCGCATGATAAGACGGGTCGCCACTGTTTGCCTACGGATCCGAACGGAAGATTAGATATCGTGAAAGATGCAGGTTACTGGTTGCGCGATGAGCAAGGTAATTTGACGAAAGCGTTCAATCATATCTGTTGGGACGGCTGTATGTTCCCAAATGAGGTGATGCATAAGCAAGAAACCTGGAACTCTATTTTAGAGACGCTAATCAAAGTGCGTGATCAACATGGATGGTCTGAATAATCAACAGTAAATCGACAAGTATTATGAGTAAGAAAGAATTAAGAATTGGATTAATAGGTTGTGGTTTCATGGGAAGAACCCACTCCAACGGATATAAACGCGTACCTAATTTCTTTCCTGATTTAGGATATACGCCGGTTTTAAAAGCGGTTTGTTCGCGCAGTGAAGATAAGGTAAAGGTTTTTGCGGAGCAGTGGGGTTATGAGTCGTACGAAACGGATTGGCGCAAGCTTATCGAGCGTGACGATATTGATGCGGTTGACATCTGTACACCGAATAATATGCATTTCGAGATTGCTGTTGCTGCGGCAAAGGCGGGGAAGATGGTACTTTGTGAGAAGCCTTTGTCCAGAACGCTGGAAGAAGGAAAGCAAATGGTAGACGCGGTGGAATCGGCAGATGTAAAAAATACGGTATGGTATAATTACCGTCGATTGCCTGCTGTTACCTTGGCAAAGCAGATTGTTGACTCGGGCAAATTAGGGAAGATTTTCCACTACCGGACCAACTTCCTACAAGATTGGACAATCAACGAGAACCTACCGCAAGGCGGCCGTGCTTTTTGGCGTATGGACGCGGAGGCTGCAGGTTCTGGGGTTACGGGCGATTTATTAGCGCATTGTATCGACTTGGCGATGTGGCTGAATGGTGGAATCAAGGATGTATCGTCTGTAACGGAGATTTTCGTCAAGCAGCGTATGCATGAGGAAACAGGGAAGATGGAAGACGTGAAGATCGATGACGCCTGTATTTTCCATTGCCACTTCGATAATGGCTCCCTAGGACTCTTTGAGTCTACACGTTATGCAAGGGGGCATAAGGCTTTGTTCACTTTTGAAATCAACGGAGAAAAAGGATCCTTACGCTGGGATTTACATGATCTGAACCGATTGGAGTTCTTCGATAATGCAGACGACTCTACCGTTAGAGGCTGGCGTTCTATCCATGTGACGGATGGCGATCAACCTTATATGAACAAGTGGTGGGTACCGGGTTTATCGGTTGGCTATGAGCACTCGTTCATTCACCAAGTTGCAGACTTTTTAGAGAGCGTGGAAAAAGGCGAAGAGTGTCATCCTACGTTCCGTGATGCCTATGAAACACAGAAAGTCTGTGAAGCGGTTATCTCCTCGGCAAAAAACAGACGATGGGAAGAAACCGACGTAGAATGGAAAAATAAATAAGTAATCGATCTATTAAGCTATACGATGAAAAAACTAAAAAACCTAGCCTATAGCAGCATGTGCCTGAGTGCACTGCTGCTTGCTACAGCCTGCAATGGCAATACGAGCGAAAAGAAAGCAGAAGTAGGGCAGGATAGCACGATTCAAGATTCTGAAGAGCAGGGTTTTGTTTCCATGCTTGATCAAAATAGCCTGAATGGCTGGGAGGGCGACTCGACGATCTGGTCTATGAAAGAGGGTGTGTTGTCGGGTGAAATAAAACCAGGAGCCGAACTAAAGAACAATACTTTTCTTATCTGGAAGGGAGGTGAGCCGGGCGACTTTGTGCTGCGTGCGAAGTTTAAGATTTCGGATAAGGGAAATAGCGGGATAAATTACCGCAGCGAGCGCTTTACGGAACTACCCTATGCATTGAAAGGTTATCAGGCGGACATCGACGGCAAGAAGAACTACACCGGGCAGAACTACGAAGAGCGCAAGCGTACGACTTTAGCTTATCGCGGTGAGCGCACAGAGATTCGCGAGATCGAGGATGGACTTGTTGCCGAAGCAAAAGGTAATGCCTGGACAAACAGAAGGGTCTTGGACACGATCGATAATTTAGAGACGCTGAAGAATGCGATTAAATCGGAAGATTGGAATGATATCGAAATTGTTGCAGAAGGGAACAAGCTTTCTCATTTTGTAAATGGTAAATTGATGAGTGAAGTCATTGACAATGACTCGAAAAATAAAAACGATAAAGGTTTGATTGGTGTCCAAGTTCACGTGGGTCCGCCAATGAAAATCGAGTACAAGGATATGCAGATCAAAATCCTGAAGTAGGTTTGGATTTGATGTGCAGAATTGCTAATATTGAATAAACCTAAGCAATGAAAACTACCGACAAAGTAACTGAAAGACTATTTCAAGTGCTTTCTAATGAAGAGAAGGCATATTTAGAGCTGAGCACCCAACAAATTCAAGACGATTACAAGAAGCACTTTGTCCGTATTTTTTCCACGCTGAATAGGCGTTTATCCTTTGATACGCGCGAATCCTTAATTAGTATTCCTGCAGAAGATACCGATAAGTTGTTGATAGTGAACTGGAGCGTCCTGAAGCTTGCACGGGTATGTTTGCTCGGGCAGATTTCCGATGATGAGGCTAGCTATCAACAATTTATCAATAGATTATTCGAGTTCGCTGATATGCATGAACTCGAAGCACTTTATGCTGCACTTCCCTTGCTCGACTATCCGGAAAGCTGGATAGAAAGATGTAAGGAAGGTATCCGCAGTAATATCGGAACGGTTCAGGAAGCGGTCATCGAGCATAACACGTTTCCCTTTTTATACCTAGATGAGGAATACTGGAATCAGTTGGTTCTGAAGGCATTCTTTACCGGGAAGAAGATTTTGAATATCCACGGATTATTTGAACGAAATAATAAATCATTAGCAGACTCCATCGTCGACTATATCTATGAGCGACACTCTGCAAAGCGCGAGATCCATCCGATGTTATGGATATTAGCGAAAGAGCATCTGCCGGCACGCGCATTGGATATCCTGATGGAATCTTATGAGCAGGAAGCAGATGAGACCAAGAAATCAATCCTGCTTCAATCTTTGTCAAGCAATCGTGAGCAGTTAAGCGACTCGTTTAAGTCGGCTCATGCGCAAGCGTTGGAACAAATTTCTCCAATAGAAGAAGTATTGGAAGCATATAAATAAAAAAGCCTATGTGTACTGAATTGAATAGAGACTTAGCCAGTATGGGTAAGCCTATCCCATTGGAATTGGATGTGATAAAAGGGATGAAATTTGTTGATCCGCATATCCATATGGTTTCCAGAACGACTGATGATTACCAAGCCTTGTTTGATGCCGGTGTTCTACTGGTAATTGAGCCGGCTTTTTGGGTAGGGCAGCCGCGAACGGGTCTTGATACGTTTAAAGATTATTATAGCAGCCTGATCGGTTGGGAGCGATTCAGAGCATCGCAGTTTGGCATTCGCCATTTCTGTACGATTGGTTTGAACTCTCGCGAAGCGAACAACGAACCGCTCGCAGAGCAGGTGATGGAATTATTGCCACACTTTATCTACAAAGAGGGCGTATTAGGAATCGGAGAGATTGGTTTTGACGACCAGACGGCAGCTGAAGAAAAATATTATAGAGCGCAATTGGAATTGGCTAAGGAGGCGAATGTACCGGTACAGGTGCATACGCCGCATCGCGATAAAACACGTGGTACACTGCGTAGCATGGAAATTGCTTTGGAGCATGGCTTAGACCCACGAATGGTCATCATCGATCATAACTCTGAGGAGACGGTTAAAGATGTTCTGGATCGTGGTTTCTGGGCTGGTTTCACTATTTACCCATTTACGAAAATGGGAAATGAGCGCATGGTGGATATCGTGAAGACCTATGGCGCTGAAAACATCATGGTAAACTCGGCCGCAGATTGGGGAATCAGTGATCCTTTGGCGGTTCCTAAAACCGCGGCGCTGATGTTGCAGAAAGGCATTGACCGGGAGAGTGTGGAGAAAGTGACCTATAGCAATGCAATCGATGCATTCGCTGTGGCTAATCATTTGGATTTAGCAACACTCAATGAAACATTGAATGCTGACCCAACTGCGAAGTTTGAAGGAAACACCATCTTGCGCGGCGGACAACAACCACGCTTAAATAAAGGTTCTATTATTATTTCATAAGGCAGAAGAGAAGATATGAAGGCATGGATGCAGTTGATTAGACCTTCAAACGTGTTGACCGCTATTAGCGATGTGTTGGCAGGACTTGCTATTGCTTGTTTGTTTATGCAGCAAGCATTACCATCCTGGGATGTCCTCCTCAATATAGTCGTTTCCAGCATGCTGCTCTATACAGGAGGCATTGTCTATAATGATGTTTTCGATGCGAAATTAGATAAGATAGAGCGCCCTGAACGCCCTATTCCGTCGGGACGCATCGATATATCATCTGCGGCAATCTTTGGCGCTGTGGCCTTTATTATTGCTTGCTGGCTGGCCTATCAGGTTAACATGACCTGCTTCTACATGGCATTGGCTATTGTGCTGATGTGCTTAGTGTATAATGGAAAGGCGAAACATCATTTCGTATTGGGTCCAATTACGATGGGGATGTGCCGCGGTTTAAACCTGTTGCTGGGTTTTGCGGTTATTCCAAGTTCGCTATCCTATTGGTATCTCGCTTTTGTGCCGCTCATCTATATTGCATCGGTTACTAACATTTCTCGAGGGGAGGTGTATGGAAATAATAAAACTGCCATGCAGGTTTCGCTAGTATTGTATTTATTGGTTGTCGCTACGCTGAGTTATTTCGCTTGGCAGAGCGGGCATACCTATGCATTCCTTTTTATCGCTGGATTTGTTGCAATGATCGCGAGACCATTATTTAAAGCTCTAAAAACACTAGCGCCCATGGATATCCGACAAGCCGTTAAGTTTGGGGTTTTAGCCTTGATCTTAATGAATGCCAGTTGGATTGCTTTGAGCGGTTTTTGGGTTTTGGCTTTGGCTGTCTGTTGCATCCTACCGGTCTCAATTGTTTTAGCAAAGAAGTTTGCTGTCACCTAATTATTTCTAACGTATGGAACGTGTGTTAAAACAAGGCTTTAACATAGATTATTCTTATAATATCTATTTCACAGAGGGCATTTTTGCCCCACAAAATAACTTGTTTCGGGATTTCTTCTATCAACGTAGAAATCCGGATTTCAAGCAGAAGGTCCTTTTCGTTGTGGACCGTGGTGTTTGGGAAAATCACCCAGCCTTGGCGGGACAGCTGAAGGATTATTTTCAGGATCTGGAGGACGTTGTTCTCGCTGGCGAGCCGTTGATCTTGGCTGGCGGAGAAGTATGCAAAAATAATCCGGAAGCATTGGAGTCTATCGTGCAAGCTATAGATGAATACGGTGTCGACCGACATTCTTATGTCGTTGCTATCGGCGGCGGGGCAATTCTGGATTTAGTGGGCTATGCCGCTGCAATTTCCCATCGTGGGATTCGCCATATCAGAATTCCGACAACGGTGCTTTCGCAAAATGATTCGGGTGTTGGCGTAAAGAACAGCGTGAATTATAAAGGAAAGAAGAACTTCTTAGGAACTTTTACACCACCTGTCGCAGTATTCAATGATTATTCGTTTTTATCTACATTGGATAATAGATCTTGGTTAGCTGGGATTTCTGAGGCAATTAAAGTTGCCCTGATCAAGGATCTGGATTTTTATAACTGGATACAGGCCCAAGCGGATGATCTACCGCGCAGAGATTCTCAATCCATGAGCGAGTTGATATATCGCTGTGCAGATTTGCATTTAGAACATATCAGAAATGGTGATCCATTTGAGTTGGGATCTTCGCGTCCCTTGGATTTTGGGCATTGGAGTGCTCATAAACTGGAGCAGCTAAGTAATTTTGAGGTGCTACACGGCGAAGCTGTGGCGATAGGGATAGCGATCGACGTCGTTTATTCTTACCTTATTGGCAATCTTTCGGAGCATGAGGCGCTTTCGGTTGTTCATCTGATTCATCATCTCGGATTGCCGGTATATCATCCGATCCTATCGAAACCGGAAGGAAAACAGCAGTTGATCAAGGGTCTGACGGAGTTCCAGGAACACTTGGGCGGTCGCCTGACTGTCGTTCTATTAGAGCGGATGGGTAAAGGCAAGGATTACCATCAGATTGATACGGAATATGTGCTACAGGCGATTGATTTTTTAAGTGAGTTTCAACAAGCATATAATCAATTGGATGAAGTTAGCTAACACACATATTTCGTATTGCACGAATATACACCCAGGACAGGATTGGCATTCGCATTTTGATCAGTTGCGGACGCATGTTCCTGCGATCAAAGAGGCTGTTTCTCCAGATGCTCCCTTTGGCTTAGGTCTGCGTATCTCGGCAGAAGCGAGTGAAGAATTGTTGAAGCCTGAATGCTTGCTGGAGTTCCAGCTATGGCTGAAGCGTAATGATATTTATGTTTTTACGCTGAACGGTTTTCCTTTTGGGGATTTCCATGAGAAGCGGGTGAAGGATATGGTTCATTTTCCGGATTGGACGAGCAAAAAGCGGAAGGACTATACGATCTCCTTATTTAAAATCTTGGCGGAGCTGATACCGGATAAAGGAGAGGCGGGGATTTCAACATCGCCGCTTAGTTATCGTTTTTGGTTTGATGAGTCGGCCGAGGAATGGCGGACGATGCGGCATGAGGCCACACAGCAGATTGTGGAGGTCGCAAACTTTCTGTATCAGAAGGAAATTAGCACAGGGAAGTATATGCACCTGGATATAGAGCCTGAACCTGACGGTGTACTTGAGAATGTGGATGAGTTTATTGCTTGGTATCAGGAAGAACTATTGCCAGCAGCGCGCGCATATTTTGAGATGGTGGCGGGTTTGGATGCAGAGCAGTCAAAGCACATCATCAATCGATATATTACACTTTGTTATGATGTTTGTCATTTTGCACTGGCATACGAACAGCATCCGGAAGCAATGAAGCGTTTGGAAAAATTGGGAATTAACATCGGTAAGTTCCAGATCAGCTCGGCGCTGAAGGTACAGTTTACTGATGATGTTGCCGACAGGCTTCATAAGCAGAAGGTGCTGGAGGAATTTGATGAACCGATCTATCTTCATCAGGTTATCGCTCGTGATAAAAAGAATGAATTGGTTAAGTATCGCGACTTAATGGATGCGCTGCCCCATATCGAGAATCTGGATCAGGTAGAATGGCGCAGCCATTTCCATGTGCCTATATTCTTAGAGCAGTATGGCGAAGTGTCTTCCACACAGCAAGATATATTGGAGGTCTTAGCTTTGCATAAGGAGAAAGAGCGGTCGCGACATTTGGAAATAGAGACTTACACCTGGGGGGTGCTGCCTCCATCTTTGCAGATTCCGATTCAGGATTCAATAGCAAGGGAGTTGCAATGGTTATTAGACGAGTTAAAAGATTAACATAGAGATGAATAGAGTTTGCGTAATAGATGTAGTTGGTTTATCACAGTCGGTACTTGGCGAATACACGCCTTTTTTGAATGCTTTTGTAAAGCGTAATCATTTAGGGGATATTAAACCAGTAATGCCGGCATTGACAACTGCGTCGCAGACGACATACTTAACAGGCACGACGCCTAGCGAACATGGGATTGTGGCAAATGGTTGGTACGATCATTCGGCTTCGGAGATACAGTTCTGGAAACAATCGAATAAGCTGGTGCAGGCGGAGAGCATTTGGACGACCGCGAAGAAGCGCAATGCTGACTTCAGTTGCGCTCAGATGTTTTGGTGGTACAACATGTACAACGATGCGGATTATTCGGTTACACCACGTCCAAATTACCTAGCAGACGGCAGAAAGATGCCCGACTGCTATGCTTATCCTGCTAGCTTGCGTGACGAGCTGACGGAGAAGTTTGGTAAATTCCCTTTATTTAATTTTTGGGGACCAAATGCAAATATTGTTTCCTCCCGTTGGATTGCCAATTCGGCCATGTATGTGGAGGAGAAGCATCAGCCCACATTGAATTTGATTTATCTTCCGCACCTGGATTACTGCTTACAGAAGTTTGGTCCAGATCAAGAGAAAATCAAAAACGAACTGTTGGAGATCGATAGCCTTGTGAAAGAGCTAGTGGAGTTCTTTGAAAGTCGAAATATTGAAGTCATTCTTCTTTCGGAATATGGTATCGCGGCGGTTGATCAGCCGGTTCATATCAATCGAGCGCTTCGAAAAGCGGGACTTTTGGGGATTCGTATGGAGCGAGGTTTGGAGTTGCTCGATGCAGCGGCGTCGGATGCCTTCGCGGTATCCGATCATCAGATTGCGCATGTTTACTGTAAATCGAAAGCCATAGAGACCAAGGTTAAAAACCTGCTGTCAAGCTTGGATGGGGTGGATAAAGTATTGGATAAAGTAGAACAGAAATCCTATGGTATGGACCATGAGCGTTCCGGCGATTTACTAGTACTAGCAAAGCGGAATGCCTGGTTTACCTATTATTTCTGGGAGGACGATGCGAAGGCTCCAGACTATGCGCGCATGGTCGATATTCATAAGAAGCCCGGCTACGATCCTGTAGAGATGTTCATGACCTCGAAATCTAGGGCAATCTTTAAGCTTTTATTGAAAAAGATTGGGTTTCGTGCGGTATTAGATATTACGCCATTGGATGCCAACCTGGTCAAAGGTTCGCATGGAATAGTGGAGGTAGAGCGGCAATATTATCCAATATGGATCAGTAAGGACAAGTTTGAAGGTTCTCTGGAGCCTACAGCAATAAAGGAGATTATTCTTAATAAAATCTTCGGAACGGATCAGTAGAATTCAAAAGTTCGGATCAAAACATTGATGCCGTTTATTCGTTGTTGAAGCAGATGGTTTTTAGATTAAGAATTTCCTATGGCTGTTAATAAGTCTTACAGTGCACATCATGCACAAAATGTCACCGATTATCCGAATAATAATACCTTTTTCCTGGTTTGGAAAATGCGTACATCCTTGGCACTTCCTGAAATTAAAAAGAAGTTTCAGCGTATCTGTGCGTTGGTGATCAATTTGAATAATTCCGCATTGGATCGCTTTCCGGACGCAAAGGCTAGCGTCGTTTTTGGAATCGGACATGACGCTTGGCAAAGTTTAGATTTACCAAAGCCCCTCCCAAAAGAGCTCAAGAATTTTGAGGCTATAGCCGGCGATAAGCATGTAGCGGTATCTACGCCTGCTGATTTTCATTTTCACATTCGCGCTGACGAAAAGAGCCTGGCTTATGATATGGCGAACACGATCAGTTCTTTTATGAACGATTTTGCAGACTGTATTGTTGAAGTGCAGGGCTTCCGTTATTGGGATAGTCGTTCGATATTAGGATTTGTAGACGGCACGGAGAATCCACATGGCGCCGATCGGGATTACTTTGCTATCGTTTCAGGTGAGGATCCGGCGTATAAAGGAGGGAGTTATCTGTTTGTTCAAAAATATGTCCATGATTTAACTGCCTGGAATGCACTCCCCATTGCTGAACAGGAGAAAGTAATCGGCCGCTCGAAAGATATGGATATCGAGATGAGCGATGAGGAGAAACCTGCCAACTCGCATAGCGCACTGGCGAATGTCGGTGATGACTTCAAGATTGTTAGGGATAATATGCCTTTCGGTACAGTAAGTTCCAATGAGATGGGTACCTATTTTATCTGTTATGCCAGCACATTTACGACTGTAGAGAAGATGTTGAGGAATATGTTTATCGGAAATCCTGCCGGAAACTACGATCGGATATTAGACTTCAGTACAGCGAAGACGGGAAGTTTGTTCTTCGTTCCATCTTTAGAAATGTTAGATGAATTTTCGGGATAATTCTATCTTCCAGCATACAAATTATACAGGTTGACGAATCGCTACAAATGTTAAAATCTTTAACTTTTGTTTGCATATTTTTTATTGAATAATTGCGTTAATTGCTGTTAGAAAAACAACATCATGCTGCGAATTGGATTCATCTGCCTACTAATCTTTCTTGACGTTTGTCATGCTCAGGCGCAAATAGTAGACCATATAGATTCTAGTAGGATACTACTCGATGATCCTGCTTATCATTTCCACTACAAGAAGCTAATTATTCCTACTGTTTTTATTGGATACGGGGTTGCCAGTTTGATAAGCCCCAGTTTAAAAGAATTGAATAGCTCCACGCGCTACGAAACGAGAGAGCATATCACGGTGGGTGCTGTTATTGATAATTACATGCAGTATGCGCCTGCAGGGGCTGTTTATGGACTGAACATATTTGGCGTTAAAGGAAAGCATAATCTTAAAGATCGAACGATGATATACCTCACCTCGCAAGTCTATATGGGCGCGATGGTGATCCCAACGAAAAGGTGGGTCGGAGAGATTCGTCCGGATGGATCGAATACAAGATCATTTCCATCGGGACACACCGCGACAGCCTTCTCATCTGCACAGTTTCTATTCCATGAGTATAGAGACAACAACTTCTGGCTGAGTATATCCGGCTATCCTTTGGCTGCAGCGACAGGCATCTATAGAATATTCAATGACCGACACTGGGTTGGCGATGTTGTTGCTGGTGCCGGCATAGGAATACTATCTACAGAACTCGCTTATTGGACCTATCCCATGACATCGCAATTGTTTAATAGGAAACATCACAACTCGACAACATTTATCAGTCCGTATTATCAAGATCATGCCTTGGGCATACAATTAGCGAAAGTATTTTAAACAGCTATCGCGTGTAAGGGCAGGATAGATTAACAAATGGCATAGGTTAATTTTAGGGTTCCAATGCTGGCTATTCCTTAAATATAGTCGCTAAGTAAAGTATTTTATCTATATTAGAATGCAACATAAAGAGAACCTGACTTATTATAATGCCGATCCTATGACCAGTAAGGTGACAGACTTTCTGAAAACCATTCAAATAAGTGATTTTTCGGCAACTCCGAAATATCAACAGCTAGCATCTGCGATTATTGATGCGGTGAAGAATGGCACCCTCGAAAAGGATGATATGTTACCATCGATCAATGAGCTCAGTGTTTATGTCGATATTTCTCGAGATACCGTTGAAAAAGCCTATAAATTTTTAAAGAATTCTGATGTTATTGCTTCTATACCCGGCAAAGGGTACTACGTTGCTACAACGGATGTGAAGCAACGCGCCAAGATTGCGATGTTGTTGAACAAATTGAGCGCGCATAAGAAGATTGTCTACGACTCATTTGCAAACGAGCTAGCGGATGAAGCCGCTTTGGATTTATTCGTTTATAACAGCGACATTACTTATCTGAGGACCCTTTTGGGAAATTTGACCAAAACTTATGACTATTACGTTCTTTTCCCACATTTTAAAGAGGGTAGAGATCAGGCGTCTGAGATCATCAATAAATATATTCCCAGAGAAAAGCTGGTGCTTTTAGGTAAGTATATCGAAGATATTCAGGGGGAGTTTGCTGCAGTTTATGAGAATTATGAAAAGGATATCTATTGTGCATTGGAAGAAGCCTTGCCGGCATTGGCCAAATATGCGACAATCAAGTTGATATTCCCGGACAATAGCGATTATCCGAAAGCTATTATTAAAGGTTTTTATAAGTTTGCTCAGCAGTATGCATTTAATCATTGTTTGGTGAGCGAACTTGACAAGGAGCGTATTACTGTCGGAACCTGCTATATCAATATCGCGGAAGATGATTTGGTAAAGCTGTTGGATAAGATTATCAACAAGAAGCTGCAGATAGGGCAGGATGTAGGCGTGATTTCCTACAATGAAACGCCGCTTAAGAAATTTATTCTAAACGGTATTACGACAATATCAACGGATTTTGAGATGATGGGAAAGATGGCTGCAGAGTTAATTATCAATAAATCAAAAGACCATGTCGAAGTGCCATTTTATATTAATCAGCGGCCTTCAATCTAAGGGCGGATAAATAAAATAGAAAAGGGGCAGTCTATATCGGCTGCCCCTCTTTTTTATAAAAAATCTAAAAAAATCTTTGCTCAAACTACTTCAATGGATATTCGTTGAAGATACCTTCCACAACTTTCGGAAGGTTATTGATTGCTTTTTCTGGCGTTCTAATCTCACCAGAACCTCTCGCTTGCCATACCACCGAATTTGTCTTACGATCTACGGCTTCTATGATAACGTGAGAGTAGCGGAATTTCTCTTTTCCAACCGGGTATGAAGGACCACCGCCATACCATCCCCAGCCCCAACCCCACGGACGATACATGCCCCACGGGCCGCCCCATCCGTAGCTATGGCTGTAAACCATGCGACTTTTGTTGTTCACAATCGTCACGTAACGAAATAGAATATCTGGGTTTTCTTTAGAATAAGTTAGTCCACGTGCTTCAATCTGCTTATTTGCAGTCGAGATAATGTTGCTACGTGAAATATCATTCGTGAAATAATTCTTTGAAAGGGAATCCACAGGAGGCAACCAACCATAGGTTTTATACTGTGAGAAATCTAAATTTTGCACCCTCGTAGTATTATACTTATAGGATGAACAGGACGCTAAAAATAACGCGACCCCGGCAATGAATGTAGACAAAAGCGATTTCATAATTCTACTCTTTTTCTCTTTGACTATGCTAAACGTTAAAGGTTTAAAACCAGTTTATTAAAAAGGATATTTTGCAACCAATGGCATTGCTCTGCCTGATCCAAAAGCCTTCGGGCTGACGCGCAATATCGGTGGAGCTTGAAAGCGCTTGAACTCTGCATTGTTTAATAGCTTGGATATTCTTTGCACCAATGCTTCCTCGAAACCTAGGTTTACCAGCTCGCTGGCGGATTTTTCCATTTCAATCAGTTGAAATAAGATGGCATCCAAGATATCGTATGGTGGCAAGGAGTCTGAGTCTTTCTGATCAGGTCTCAGCTCTGCCGATGGCGGTTTAACGATTGTATTAATGGGAATAATTTCTTGATCTCTGTTGATGTAGTTTGCCAACTGATAGGCCTGCGTTTTATACACATCGCCAATAACGCTAATGGAACCGGCCATATCGCCGTATAAGGTTCCATAGCCTACGGCAGCTTCGCTTTTGTTGGAGGTGTTGAGCAGGATGTTTCCGAACTTGTTGGAGATTGCCATCAGGATAGTTCCTCTAGCTCGAGCTTGTATGTTCTCCTCGGTCGTATCAGGCGCTTTTCCCGCAAAAGTATCCGCTAAACCTGTTTCAAACGCGTTGGCTATATCCTTAATCGGCACGATTTGATGTGCACACCCCGTATTATTTACAAGATCTAATGCATCCTTCAATGAGTGATCGCTAGAGTAAATCGAAGGCATCAATACGCTCAAGACGTTCTCCGCGCCTATCGCTTCGCATGCGAGTGCCGCGACTAACGCTGAATCTAACCCTCCGGAAAGTCCTAGGACAGCTTTTTTGAATCCTGATTTTTTGAAATAATCGCGAAGTCCCAAGATTAGCGCATCGTGAATCAGCGCAATTTCACTCTTCGTAGAAATAGTAATTGTTCGTTCTGCTGTTAAATCTTTTTCAAGCTCAACAAACTGCAAATCTTCGTCAAAAGCATTTAACTCTTCAATGATTTCTGCTTTTCTATTGAATGCAAGCGATCTGCCGTCAAAGATAATATCAGCATGCGCTCCGACCTGATTGACATAGATCAGCGGTGCATTTGTCTTAATCACATTGCGGCTTAAAACATTCTTGCGGCTTTCAAAGTGCGTATAAGAAAAAGGCGAAGCGGCAACATTGATAATCAAATCTGGATTCTCTTTCGCTAGCTCCAGCATGATATCGCCTACATAGGAATTCGGCCCGTCATCATCCCAAAGGTCTTCGCATACGGTTAATGCGATGGTCTTACCTCGGAAAGGAATGCAATTTACTTGCTTATTAGGTTCGAAATAGCGGTATTCGTCGAATACATCATAGTCCGGCAGTAAACTCTTCTTTACGGTTTGCGAAACATTTCCATCTTCCAGGAGCAAGGCAGCATTGTATAGCGCTTTGCCTTCACCATCTTGATTACGAATAGGTGCACCAATGATACAAGCAATTCCCTGACAGGCATCTGCTATGGCTGCAATGCTCTGCTCACATTGGGTTAGATAGGAAAGGTTTCGTAATAAATCTTTTGCGGGATATCCTCCAATTGCTAATTCTGCAAATACAACTAAATCTGCCCCAGCAGACTTTGCCGTCTGTATTGCTTGAATTATTTTTTGGTTATTCGCTTCAAAATTTCCGATATGGTAGTTAAGTTGTGCTAACGCAATTTTCATGTGGCTGAATTTATTGTAAATTTACTAATTAATTTTGTGTATCACTAGCGTATAACTTGATGAGCCGTACTTTAAACAAGCTATTATCGATTCTGTTTCTTTGTTTTTTTATTCTGTCCTGTCAATCGAAAAAGGAAAAGCCTGATGTTTCTTCCATACCTGTGGATATTAAGATCGAAAGATTCGATCGTGAGATTGCAGCCCTTAAGCCCAATGAGATACAAGTGAAAAATACGGAATGGCAGCAGAAATACAATCCCTTCTACGCTGACTACATGCAATATATGCTGAAGGTCAGCGATCCTCGAGACTCGATTTATTTACAGGAAATTTTAAAGGAAGTCATACAAAAGAAGGATTTCGTCGATTTAGCGGCGGCAATCGGGAAGAAATATCCTGATCTAAAAACACAGGAGGAAGAGCTTACACAGGCTTTTCGCTATATCAAGCATTACTTTCCCCAATATGAAGCCCCTCGTATAATTTCTTTTTTCTCTGGCTTTGAAGTACAGGTGCCGATTGGAGAGAAATATATCGGGGTAGGACTCGATATGTTCCTAGGTAATGATTCGCCTTTTTACCCTGCCTTAATAGGCTCCATCCCCTTATACGTTTCGCGCCGATTTACTGCTGAAAATATCACTCCTCGCATCATCGAAGCCGTTATCCGCGAAGAGTTATTCCCTGTTCGGGATGCCGACGTCAATACGCTTCAGCAGATGATCTACCACGGAAAGGTCTTATACGCGATGGATCAATTGACGGAAGTACCAGACTCCCTAAAAATAGGATATACCTCAGCGCAGCTAGCCTGGGCTCAGCAATATCAAAAAGACGTATGGCAATGGTTTCTGCAAGAAGACCTCCTCTACAGTACCGATTACCTGCGAACTCAGAAATACTTTACCGAAGCACCCTTCACACCAGAACTAGGCAGCAATAATGAGTCTGCCCCTAAATTAGGAAGCTATATCGGTTGGCAGATTGTTCGAAAATATATGAGTCGACATCCCGAAAAAACATTAGTCGATCTTTTAAAAACTGAAAATGCGCAGGAGATATTGGAAGATTCTAAGTTTAAGGGGGGCTAGTAGACATTAGACATAAGATTTTAGACATTAGAGTATGTGTCTTGTATCAGGAAAGGAAGGAAATTTGTCTTGAACCAGGAAAGCAAGGATTTAAGGATTGACAGGATCGGGTATTGTGACATATGAAGGGGGCGATTGTATTTTTTATAGGAGACGTTTAGTGAAACGTCTCTACGCGGTTCGTCATGATTACCGCCTATAAAGTTCAAAATTGTATAGGAGCCAATTGGACGCCAATGCGTAGAGACGTTTCACTAAACGTCTCCAACATTACCAATCCTTACATCCTTCCTTTCCACCCGATCCTGCCAATCCTTGTATCCTTTTTTTTCTGGTTCAAGACAAATTTCCTTTCTTTCCTGACACATTACTCAAATTGTCTAAAATCTAATGTCTAATATCTTAATACTAACTAATAAGTACTACTCAAACCCCTTTCAAACCCAATCTAAACCCAATTATAACCCCAATCATAACCGTCTCAGAAGGGGTTTGATATGGGTTTGAATAGAGTAAAGAAAAGCTTATGTAGCAAGCAGGTTTGAAGCCGCTTAGGGTGAGATCCTTGAAAGGAGACTTTCGAGCGCGCGGATTATTCGTAAACGAAAAGAGGGGCTGTCCAATTATTTTGGATAGCCCCTACTCTTTAAATATGTTTGTTTCAATAAACTTATAGTGTTGATTTAATATCGGTTACTTCGATAGTAAACACCAATGGAGAGTCAGCAGGGATTTTTTCGCGGGATTTGTTATCATAACACCAAGGTGAAGGAGCTACGAATCTGATTTTTTGACCTTTCTTCAATCCCTTTGGTGTTAAACCTGGATAATAATCTACGCCCGAAATAGTGACTTTTTCGGGCCAAAATGCGCGTTCGAATGCTTGAACCCACTGGCCTCTACCTATAGTCATTACAGTTCCAGTAGTCGCTTCGTCGAATACTGTACCATCAAGTAACTCTCCTTTATATTTAACCGTAGCTGAAACTGGTACGAAAGAGTATCCCGATAGAGTGTACTCGAAACTTTCATCTGTTGGCGGCGTGATCACCTCGTACCACATTTGAAGCGAATCGTTATAAACTGGATTTTCGAAATTATCTTGTGCCCATTCCGCTAAGATTGGTTTTTGAGCTCTCAAAGTAGAATCAATACGTGCTCTTTCTTTTTCATAATCAATACCTGGCGTTGCGTCATCATTCTTCATACACGAGCTCACGGAAACAACGGCCAATAAAGCAATAAGTAAAATTTTAAAGTTTTTCATAATGTGTTGTGAATATCTGTAATGCTAATGTAAACGTTCGAATTTATAAATGTGCTACAAAACAGTGAAAAAAATTATAAAATTTTTAATAATTCTTTAATACTAAGGTATTTGGATGTGTGTTTTTTTGCATTAAAATCGGAGTCAAGTAAGATTGTAGTCGGAAAAATATATTGCTTTGGATTACCCAAAATCAATTTAGCGAGGGTATGGTAATTCCCTCTTCTTTTAGATTTTAGGTCATTCGTATAATTTACGCCATCGAACTGGATCATATCTGCGGTTTCTGCGTCGAATTGTACGCAATAGTATTCCTTATTTAATTTTTGGATTACCTGCGGATTCTGAAACGTTTCATCGAGCATCTTCTTGCAATAGCTGCACCAATCGGTGTGAAAGAACAATAGGACTGGCTTTGGACTTGTAGCCAGGGAATCATCTAATTGCTCAAAGCTAAGCCAATTGATCTCGGCTTTCGCAGGCTCCTGAGCCTGCGAAAGTGAGATCGACATGAATAGTTGTGCTATAATGATTTGTAACAACTTCATTAGTGGAAATGTCCTATTTTAACCCCGAAACTAATCGTTCGTGGTCTTGATGGTCCGTAGATATATTGCGAGTCGCGCAATGCACCGGTGTCAAAATCCTTTTGGAAGGCATTGAAGATATTTTGCATTCCGCCGAAGATCTCCATGTTCAGATCTTTCTTCAACGCGAAGGTGTAGCCGAGGCGTAAGTTTAGTTCCATAAAGTCAGGCGATTTCTTCAGTAGGAATTGATCATCAGCCAACACATGCGGAACAATCATGCTTCCGGTATAAACACCTGTTAAATCCACGCTAAAAGGTGCTACAGGTTTCCAATTTGTATTAATGTATCCGTAAGTATTTGGTGTGCGAACGAAGCGCTTAGAGCTTACGTTTTCCGCTTCTGTAGCCCCTTCGTATAGCAATTGATTCTCTTCATAGTTGGAGCGCTGTATGGTTCCACCTGCTTGAACGCTGAAACGCGATGATGGCGCAACATTCAGCTCGATATTGGAGCCATATACTTTGGCGCCTGCGCCGTTTCGCATCTCCTCGATGATGAGGTTTTCCTCTTCGGAGGTCATCACGGTTGTGAATGGATTTTTAAGATCAGTATAGAATCCTTCTACTAATAGGCTGGTCTGCAGGGAGCCGAAGTTTTTAGTGAAGTTCAAGGATCCGGTATAGGCATTGGAGTATTCTGTTTTAAGGTTTTCTCCAATCAACACAAAGACTTGTTGTCCCCCGATGGACGTTACGTGCATATCTTCATTGAAGGCTTGCGGAGCGCGGAAGCCGCGTGCATATCCACCACGGAATTGTAGGAAATCTGTGATGTCATAAAGCAAGGTGATTCGTGGGCTAAAAGTTCCGAAATCTTCTGCGGAGCTACGGTTATACCCAGCTAACTTATACTTTCCATCGACGTGCGCATAGTCATAGCGAGCGCCGAGTAGGGACTTTAGGTTCGGTAGGATATTCCATTCATATTGGAAATAACTACCGATTCCATGCGTCTTTTGGTCAATCAATCGCTCATAGCCTGGGATATTATCCTCTGTCTTGTTTCCTGAATATTCCACTCCGGCAGTGATGACGTCCTTCTCGAAGGTATAGGTGTACTGCGCACCAGCGACCATCGCGAAGTCATCTGTCGTGCCGTAAGAATTGGATGCGAGTATAGAATCCTGCGCTGTTCTTCCGCCGCCGAGACCACCGTAGAAACTCTCGCGGTTAGTCTTTTGGGCCGACGCGTATAGCGACAGCTTATGTTTAAAGTCCTTCGAATATTGGTCGAAGGTCAAGCCGCCGATAAAGGAATTTGTACGAAGCTGTTCGGTTACATCGGTAAAATGCGGTGCAAGGTCTAAGCGGTCGCCACCACGTCGAAATTCATTCAATACACTTAAATCAACTGTTAACTTATTGAATTCAGATGGTTTGAAAAAAGCTTTCGTGCCGAAAGTCAAGTTTTTTAGTTTAGTCATCTCCGAGAAATCATCGCCATTGGCGTCATAGGTCTCTCTGTTTCGATGCATCCCATAAAAGGTCGCGCCCGCTCGCAGATCATTGTCGACATAAGACGTATTGAAGTCAATTGTATTATCCCAAGACTTTCCGTCAATAAGGGAGTTTGTCGATTTTATTTGCCAGTCGTTTTCAACAGGATCCTTGGTGATAATGTTGATTGTTCCGGCAATCGCATTGGCGCCGAATAGCGCAGAGCCTCCGCTGCGTACGACTTCGATACGATCGATCATACTCGTAGGAATCTGATCTAAGCCATATACGCTATTCAAGGCGGAGAAAACCGAACGACTATTGATCAGAATTTGTGAATAAGCACCTTCCATACCGTTTAAGCGTACTTGGGTAAACCCACAGTTCTGACAGTTGTTTTCCACTCGGACACCAGGTTGGTAATTGAGTGTTTCTGACATGGCTACGGATTGTGTGGCATTGAAAAGTTTTGGGCTTAACACATTGACAATAACGGGAGCTTTCTTTCGCTCCATGCCATAGCGTGACGCACTGACAACCACCTCATGCAGGTTCAGGTTGTCTTCATGCAATGCTAGGGATTGGAATCTATTGATCTGCTCACCTTGAATCAGCTTTTTCAAAGGTTGATAACCGACCGCACGAACCGTTAGGTTTGCTTTATTCAATCCGTTAATATGTATTTCGAAGTTACCGAGGGTATCTGTAGAAGTTCCGATTTGTGTACCGTCTATTTGAACGGTTGCATTGGCGATAGGATCTTGTTTATCGTTGATCACCTGCCCCTTAATTTGGGCATAAATAGTTTGCTGCCCCATCCATAAAAAGAATAGGCATAACATATACTTGTTGTATAATAATGTCATTAGAAATTTAGCTATAAATCCAACATGAATTAGGCTTATCCGGATAGGATAAACCAATCGGGTATCCATATATCGATGGATACCAAAAATAAAAAGATGGGTTATACTAAAAGGGCAGGAGGACCTCTGTCGGCGTGACTGTGCGCTGAGCGGGTTATGTGTTGGCTTTCAGTAAAGCCAAATTGTACTTCTGATAAAAGGGTCTGTATAGGAGTACTATACACAAACGGTGACCATTCGACATAACTGCCTTGATAGATGATATCGAGGTATCTAATTTCTGCGTCCGAATGGTGTCGGTGATGTTTTTTCTCTCCTAAGTTATAGGGGTGAATGTGGGTGACTATTTCTCCGGTTGATGTCACCTCTTTGTGCATAAACACTACGCCGCTGACGATAATGCCACACATCCATATGAGGAGGAAGCGAGCTATCGATAAGCGATATGTAGTTGATTTGTGCATAGTCGTAAAAAGCGAACGGCTATAAATTTACAAAATTATAGCCGTTTTCACTGATCTCGTTATATTAATTTGTTATGGTCGTCGGGGAAGATAGTGGTTGGCTTATGCTTCTTGGCTTCTTCGAAGTCCATCAGGGCATAGGAGATGATTATAACGATGTCACCAACCTGCACCAATCGTGCCGCGGCTCCGTTTAAACAGATAATACCCGATCCACGTTGTCCAGGAATTACATAAGTTTCCAAACGAGCGCCATTGTTATTATTTACGATTTGAACTCTTTCGTTCGCGATAATGTTCGCAGCATCCATCAAATCCTCATCAATGGTGATGCTTCCAACATAATTTAATTCAGCCTGAGTGACATGTACTCGGTGAATTTTTGACTTCATTACTTCAATCATCATGATGCAAATTTACGCTTTTCTTTTTTTTATTTAGGACAGTTATTCTTTGTTGGCAGCGCGTTTAAGGCGCTTAGCAAGCTGGTTTCCGGAAAAATTACAGTAAAATGTTATCAATCAATCGCACGCCTTCGAGCCATGCCGCAACTAAGACGACATATTCCTTTTCAGGATCGAACTGGGAAGCGGAGTGGAGCGTGCTGGTCTCGCAAATTGCCAGATATTCCAATTCAACTTCAGGAACTGCTGCTATAATTTCTTTCGCCTCATTAATCAATACTTGTGGAGATTTTGATTTATTGGCGGTTTTAATGTGATTTAGCGCTTTGTATAGAATTAGAGCAGTATCTCGTCCTTCATCAGTCAATCGGGCATTACGTGAGCTCAATGCGAGCCCGTTTTCATTCCTTACGATTGGACAGATTAGTAGTTTTACAGGTAGCTCCTTGATTTCAATCATCTTTTGGATAACCATAACTTGCTGGAAATCCTTTTGTCCAAAGCATGCTTGATCTGGTTCTACCAAAGAAAACAGTTTATATACGACTTGTGTAACACCTTGGAAGTGTCCCGGGCGATGCTCGCCCTCCCAAATTCGATCGAGATCTCCTAAATCTATACGCCAAGCCGGATCATTCGCTTGATACATTTCTTCGACTGTAGGCAGGAAGAGTATATCGCAATCTGCTGCTTCTAGTAGCGCGATATCCTGTTCGATCGGGCGCGGATATTTCTCTAAGTCTTTGGGGTCATTAAATTGTGTCGGGTTAACGAAAATGCTACAAACGATGATATCAGTTTGCGGTTTGGCATAATCGATGAGAGAGATGTGGCCTTGGTGTAAAGCGCCCATGGTAGGGACAAGCGTTACGGTCTTGTTTTGCGCTTTCAATCCTGCTAGAGCTTCCTTAAGCTCATTTTTTGTGCGGAATATTTTCACTTCTGTTTATTAAAATAAGGTACAAAAGTGAGGAATAATCTTTGAATTATAAAATGATGATTTTTAAGGAATTGTAAAATTCATTTATTATTAGTACCTTTGTAGACCGATTTTACTATTCAATATTAAAAAAAACTTTGGAGATGGCAAAAACGAAAATCTTGTTTATAACCCATGAAATGTCGCCTTTCCTTGAATTAAGTAAAATTTCTGAAATTACACGCCAGTTACCACATGCGATGCAAGAAAAAGGATTCGAAATTCGGATTCTGATGCCTCGTTTTGGTAATATTAATGAGCGCAGAAATCGTCTTCATGAAGTGATAAGGTTGTCGGGAATGAACATTGTGGTGGACAATAATGATAATCCGCTAATTATTAAAGTAGCATCATTGCCTGCGGCAAGGATGCAGGTGTATTTCTTAGATAATGAGGAATATTTCCAGCGGAAGAAGGTCTTTCGTGATGAGAGTGGGAAGTTCTTTGATGACAACAACGAGCGTTCTTTGTTCTTCTGTAAGGGAGCATTGGAAACCGTTAAGAAATTAGGCTGGTCTCCGGATGTAGTACACTGCCACGGTTGGTTTACAGCTATGGTTCCTGCTTACTTAAAGACTGCCTACAAAGACGATCCTACATTCAAAGATGCTAAAGTATTCTATTCGTTGTACGAGGAAGACTTTGCTAACGCATCGTTAGGTAGTAAGTATGCTGAATTGGCATCACAAGTTGATATCGATGCTGCTGATCTTGCTGCTTACGGTTCTGGAAGTTTTGTAGATCTAACAAAAGGCGCTTTGTCATTTACAGACGTCGTAGTTAAATCTGATGAGAACATCGATCCAGAAATTATGTCTTATATCAAAGACAACAATATCCGCTTATTCGCTCCTGCGTCTGATGACGATTATGAAGCGTTCGGAGATTTGTATGATGAATTTGTAAACGAAGAAGTATCTGCATAGATTTTACTTCGGATTCACATAAAGAAAAGGGCTTTGAAATTTCAAAGCCCTTTTCTTTATGTCATAATTTTTTGAATGCTATTAACGGCGAGTGTTTGATGCAGGTCCGTAAATATTTCCAACCATGGTCATTGCACATCGGAATCCAATCATTGCACTGGACTGATCTTGTTGAGCGAAGCGACGTGTCGCTGGGTTCAACCAGTAAGCTCTGTCGTTCCATGATCCTCCTTTATAAACGCGAGACTTATCATTCACAAGCGTTGCTTTTCCGAATAATGCTTTTTGCTCTTCGTCTAAATATCCGCGAACATCATGATCGTAAGCTGTTGCTGCTCCCATATTGATTGAGTCGATTGTCTTTGCTTGCTGCAGTTCTTCCCAAGTCTGTTTGCGCGCAGCCTTTGCAGGAACCTTGATCGGTCTTCCATACTCATCTTTTGCTAGCGTACGAGTTTGTGCGTCTTCATATTGATTATCCATGAACACATGTCCACGATAAGGGTTGAAATCTTCAAAGTCCTCGAAAGATAACTGGCGATAAACGTCACTAACCCATTCATTCACATTTCCGGCCATATTATATAATCCAAAGTCATTTGGTATATAAGCACGTACCGGTACAGTGATATCTCCACCATCATTTAAGTTACCTGCCACTCCCATATTATTACCGGAGGTAATTTTGAAGTTGGCCAACATCTTTCCTTGCGATTTACGTTGTGCAGAACGCACGCCTAAGCCGTCCCAAGGATAGGTACGAGCAGTTTGAATATTTCCTTGGAATGAATTTCCAATTAATCCAAGGGCTGCATATTCCCATTCTGCTTCCGTTGGTAAACGGTAAGGTTGTTTTAATACACCATCTTCCATACGTACCGGACGACGCGCATCTTTGGCAGCACCGATACTGTTATCTTTAGGCATGTTCTTTCCATCGACATTTTCGCCGCGGATTTGTCCATTTAGATAAAGTTCAGTATTAAAACCAGTTTCTGGTTTTGTCTGCTGACTATTCATGGTTTTATAGTCCATCAATACACCCGATTCGCGAAGAATGTGCTCATTTACGCGATCTGTACGCCATTGGCAATACGCATTCGCTTGTTCCCAACTTACACCAACAACAGGGTAGTCTTGGAACGAAGGATGTCTGAAATATAAATTAACGTAAGGTTCGTTGTAAGATAGGGGATGGCGCCATACTAGCGAGTCAGGAAGTGCATCATAGTACATCTTTCCGTCTTCAGGATAGCTTTGCGCAATCCATTGCAAGTATTCTAACCAGTCTGCATTAGAGACCTCTGTTTCGTCGATATAGAACGATGCAACGGTCACACGACGTTTCGCATTGTCATAGTCATAACCCAGATCTTCATTAAGGCTACCTCCCATAACAAAAGTACCGCCTTCGATGCCTACAAGGCCGGGGCCTGGAGCTTCTTTGACTTTACGATTGATCTGCAGACCGCCATTATAAGGGTCGTTGTACTTCACGCCGGTTTTCGACGAATAATTACTGTTGTGGCTTTTACTACACGAGCTAAATATTAATAAACCGAAGGCTAGGCAAAGTGTTGGAATTAATATTTTTTTCGAATACATCATAAATAATGAGGATTTAAAATCCAAAAGTAGTAAATAAATATTAGAGGAAAATGAGTTTCCTGTACTGTATGCAATGATTTTTAACGATTTGTAGTAAAATGTTGGAATAATAGCTTGTAATAGGCGATTTTCCTTCATTTTTTTAACAGAATATATTGCTGTATCTTCGTAACAATTATGAAAATAAAAGTAGGATTTGGCTTTGATGTGCATCAAATGCGCGAAGGGCACCCCTTCGTTGTTGGAGGCGTCAAACTGGAACACCATGCAGGTGCGTTCGGACATTCAGATGCAGATGTTTTGGCTCATGCGATTTGTGATGCAATTCTCGGCGCTGCCAATTTAGAAGATATTGGTTATCATTTTCCCAATACTGACGATCGTTGGAAAGGCGCAAATAGTTTGGATCTATTGAAGCACTGCGTAGCTTTAATAAAAGAAAAGGGGTATGAGCTAGGTAATATCGACGGCATGCTTTGTTTAGAAGCACCTAAGATCAAGCCTTATATTCCTCAAATGAAGATCAATATTGCCGAAGCAGCAGGAATATCGGTAGACGATGTATCGATAAAGGCAACGACAAATGAAACGATGGGTTTTATCGGGCGAGAGGAAGGTGTTGTTGCTTATGCAGTATGTTTAATACAAAAAGCCGACTAATCTTTCGGACGATTTCTAAAATATTGTAAGGCAGTCAAGCAGGCGATCAAGCCTAATAAACTAGCCAGATAAAATGGAGCACTAGGCATATAAAGCGTGGTGCTCTTTTTTGTGAAGAAGGAAAAAAGGCTGGTCATCATCAATGGGCCGATAATAGCTGTCAAACTGATGATACAGGTCAATCCCCCTTGAATCTGTCCCTGCTCGTTCGCTGGAGTTTGATTGGATATGGAGCTCTGTATGGCGGGGCCGGCAATGCCTGAGAAAACATAGAGGATGCTAGAGAAATAGAGCATGGCAGACGAGCCTGCTAGTCCCATCATCAGAAAGGAAATACAGCTCAGTAAGAGACCAAAGATGATACTTTTCGGTATGCCTATTTTAGGGATAATGATGCGGATCAGGCCGGCTTGTACAATAGTTAATAAGATTCCGATAAATCCAAGAGAATAACCGATCATTCTTTCATTCCAATCAAAGCGTTCCATCGTGTAATAGGACCAAGTACTCTGGACGGCATGGGCAGCAATATTGATCAAGAAGATGCAGAGGACAAGCGGCTGAATATGCACGTAGCGCCCGATATGTCGGAAACTACCGATTGGATTGGCGTTTTTCCAGCTAAAAGGTCTTCTGTTTTCGGGTTTCAACGACTCCGGGACGATGAAATACCCGTATAGAAAATTGAAAAAAGTTAAACCTGCGGCTGCGAAGAACGGAACTCTAGGACCATAATGACCAAGTAAACCTCCTAGTACAGGCCCGATAATGAAGCCTAATCCAAAAGCAGCACCCAAAAGGCCAAAGTTTTGCGCCTTATTCTGTGGCGTACTAACGTCTGCAATATAAGCTGCAGCAACGGTATGGCTAGCTCCAGTGATTCCGGCTACAATGCGGCCTACAAATAGCCAAAATATGCTTGGGGCAAATCCAATCAGTATGTAATTAATAGCGAAGCCAAATAGCGAACATAATAATACCGGTCTTCTACCATAGCGATCGCTTAGATTTCCTAATACTGCCGCAAAGAAAAATTGCATAAATGCGTAGCAGAATGTAAGCCAGCCGCCATATGATGAGGCTTGACTAATATCGCCATGGATTAACTCTTTAATCAAAGCAGGCATTACCGGAATAATAATACCCAGACCTATGGAGTCTAATACGACGGTAAGAAAGATGAAGAATAGCCCAGATTTAGTGTTGATTTTCGCCAGCATACTATTGCGAAGGTAGCTATTTGAAAGCGATTATCGCAAATAGATAAACATTATTGCCGTAGAAAATTGACGGATGTCCATTGTATAAATGATTTTACAATTCCCGTTAAAATGCGTTTTCTCTTTTCTCTAAACACGATCACCAGAAAAATATTTGTTCATTTTTCGTATATTCCTTTTGGTCCAGAAAAATATGGTACTTTTGTACCTGTAATCTAACAATTGGCACACTTACTGATGTTATAGGAAATCGAAACTATCACACAGTGAGTGAGGCTTTCGTGGTTTCATTAATTAACAAATGAAGAGAGAAGCAAAAAGTAGTAATCTTACCGAAGAAGACGTAAAAAGGTATACGCGTAATTTCTGGAAAATCTTAATTGGACTGGTGTTGTTTGGCGCACTATTTCTACTCAGTGTCCGCATCGGTATTTTCGGAAAATTACCAACCTTCAAAGACTTAGAAAATCCCAAAAGTAATTTAGCATCTGAAATTATTACTGACGATAATCGCGTATTAGGAACCTATTATGTGCATAATCGCTCCAACGTAAAATATTCTGAATTATCTCCATTCCTTGTTCAAGCCTTGGTTTCTACGGAGGACAAGCGTTTCTACGAGCACTCAGGTATCGATTATTCACGTACGATATCAACGGTTTTATTAACCCTAAGTGGAAACAAGCAGGGAGGAAGTACGATTACCCAGCAATTAGCGCTGAACCTTTTTGGTGAACAAAGAGCGCGCAGCTCGGTGAAGCGTATCATGCAGAAGTTTCAGGAATGGATTACGGCGGTTCGTTTAGAGCGTAATTATACCAAAGAAGAGATCATCATGATGTACTTCAATACGGTAGACTTTGGAGCCTATAATACTTTCGGAATTAAATCAGCAGCTCGTACCTATTTCAATACCACTCCAGATAAGCTGACTGCGGAGCAAGCTGCTTTATTGGTAGGGATGTTGAAAGGTCCAGGCCAGTACTCACCGGTTAGACAAAAAGAAAGAGCATTGCAACGTCGTAATTTGGTGTTGGCTAATATGCGTAATCAGAACTTTATCACGGCTGAGGATTATGCAAAGGCATCGGAGAAACCTTTAGGTCTGAAATTAACGATTTCGAACTATGGCGAAGGTTTAGCGCCTTATTTCCGAGCGGTGTTGAAAGAGGAAATCAAGAAAGAATTTCAACGCCTAGCTATCACAAAGCCTGATGGTACTCCATACGATTTAGATCGTGACGGATTAAAAATCTACACCCCGATTAACTATAAAATGCAACAGCACGCTGAAGAAGCTCAGAAAGAGTGGATGACGCGCTTGCAGCGTGAGTTTGATAAACAATGGAAGCGCCGCAATGCTTTTACAGGCAAGAACGCAAACCTTTTAGAAAAAGGGATGAAGCGTTCGGATCGTTATATCGCATTGAAAGCAGAAGGTTTGTCGGACGCACAGATTCGTAAGGAATTTGATAAGAAAGTTCAAATGAATCTATTTACCTGGAAGGGTAATATCGATACGACGATGACTCCAATGGATTCTATCCGCTATACCAAGCTCTTCTTACGCAATGCGATGATGGCGATGGAGCCCAAGACAGGTTATATCAAAGCTTGGGTCGGTGGTATCAACTTTGAGCATTTCAAATATGATCAAGTACGCTTAGGAACTCGCCAAGTAGGTTCCACCGCGAAGCCGTTTGTGTATGCTTATGCTATTGATAATGGCTACGGACCGTGTGTATCTATTCCTAACCATTCTAGAACTTACGGCAACTGGACACCGCGCGGAACACAGCAAGGTGGTGACCCTATTACGTTGAAAAATGCAATCAAGTACTCACAAAACTATGCTTCTGCATATTTGATCAATGAAGTTGGAGCAGCAAACGTTGCTGATCTAACGAAGCGTATGGGGGTTAACTCAAATATCCCTAATGAGCTTTCCATTGCGTTGGGTTCGTACGATGCTTCTTTGTTTGATATGGTTGGTGCATATTCAGCTTTTGTTAATCAGGGAACCTGGGTAGAACCGACCATGATTTTACGTGTTGAAGATAAAAACGGCGCGCCGATTTATGAAAAAGCACCAAAGGTATTGAAGGCTTTGAACAGCGAAACGGCATATGCTATGGTGGATATGTTGAAAGGCGTAGTTGATGGCGGTACGGGTAATCGATTGAGATGGGATCCCAACTTTGGTGGATTGAAAAACCCAATTGGTGGTAAAACTGGTACTACGAATGATAACTCTGATGCTTGGTTTATTGGTGTAACTCCAGACCTAGTTACAGGTGTTTGGACTGGTGCGGAGGATAGAGGTATTAGCTTCAGCAGTATGCAATATGGACAAGGTGCCGCTGCGGCCATGCCGGTATTCGGGTTGTTCATGAAACGCGTCTATGCAGACAAGGATCTTCATTATACGCAGGAAGACTTCCCAATGCCTCAAGGTGGAATAACGCGTTTTGAAATGAACTGTTCGAACTTCTCTCAATTCTATGGAAATGATCCAAGTAGAACAGAAACACCGTTGACAGAAGATGATCGACTAGGATTCTAGTCATACAACGATATCAATTTTTTTACCAGACTGAAAATTTACGTAAATTGAAGTCTGGTTTTTTTATGCAATGATGGAATTTGATTACAGGAAAGAATTGACCAAGATACCCCATAGACCGGGAGTATACCAATATTTTGATAAAGAAGGGACTTTAATCTATGTCGGAAAGGCAAAAGATCTGAAGAACAGAGTGGGTTCTTATTTTGTCAATTCTGATCAACTGAACAGCAAGACTCGTGTGCTGGTCCGTAAAATCAACCGCATTGCTTTTACCATCGTAGACACCGAGATTGATGCCTGGCTTTTGGAGAATAGCCTGATCAAAAAGCATCAGCCTCGTTATAATGTCATGCTCAAAGATGATAAGACCTATCCTTGGATTGTCATCAAACATGAACGCTTCCCTCGAATCTTCTGGACCCGAAAATACATCAAAGACGGGTCGCGATATTTTGGTCCCTACGCTTCAGTAGGTATGATGCACATTGTTTTGGATATGATCCGAGAACTTTTCCCACTACGCACCTGTAACCTAAGTCTTAGTCAGGAGAACATTGCAAAAGGGAAATTCAAAGTCTGTTTGGAGTATCAGATCGGCAATTGCAAAGGACCCTGTGAGGGTTATCAAACCGAAGAGGATTACAATCAGAATCTCAGCGATATCAAGGATATCTTAAACGGTAAAATTACAGTGGTGACCAACCGTTTGAAAGAGCAGATGCAGGAAGCGGCCGGACGGATGGATTTTGAAGGCGCGCAGAAATTTAAAATGAAGCTTGACAAACTTGCCAACTATCAAAGCAAGTCTACTGTCGTAAGTTCCTCGATTACCAATGTGGATGTGTTCAGCATTGCTTCGGAAGATAATTATGCTTTTGTAAACTTCCTGAAAGTCGTGAATGGCGTTATTATTCAAACGCAGACCTTGGAGATGAAAAAGCGTTTGGATGAATCCGATGCAGAGCTATTGGCTATTGCTATCCCGGAAATAAGGTCCCGCTTTCGGAGCCATTCTAAGGAGATTATAGTACCTTTCGAGTTAGACATCGAAGGGAATGAGGATAATCGATTTGTGGTGCCTAAAATGGGCGAGAAGCGAAAGCTACTCGACCTATCGCTCAAGAATGTGGCCTACTTTAAAAAAGAACGTTTGTTGCAATATGAGAAGCTTAATCCGGAGGTGAAAACAGAACGCGTCCTAAAGCAGATGCAGAAGGATTTGCGCCTCCCTGTACTCCCTCGTCATATCGAATGTTTTGATAACTCCAATATTCAAGGGAATTATCCTGTATCGGCAATTGTTGTCTTTAAAGACGCTAAACCTTCAAAGAAAGATTATCGGCATTTCAACGTGAAGACAGTAGAAGGGCCAAACGACTTTGCAACGATGGAAGAGGCGGTTTTTAGGAGGTATAGAAGACTGCTGGACGAAGACCAAAGCCTTCCTCAATTAATCGTCATCGACGGTGGAAAAGGACAATTGGGAGCAGCCTTGAAGAGTCTTAGACTGTTAGGGATTGAAAAGCAGGTCACCGTAATCGGTATTGCTAAACGTTTGGAAGAATTATTTTATCCGGGCGATCAATATCCCCTTTACTTAGATAAGAAATCAGAAACTCTAAAGATTATTCAGCATTTGCGTGATGAAGCGCATCGCTTCGGTATTACCTTCCACCGAAATCAGCGTAGTCGAAAGACTTTTGTTTCGGAGTTAGACAATATTCCCGGCATAGGGAAGGTGACGGTAGAGAAGCTGTTGAAGACCTTTAAGTCGGTAAAAAAGGTAAGAGAAGCTTCGGATGAGGACCTAAAAAAAGTGCTCAACCTTAAACAGATTCAAGCACTTCGACAGTATTTTTCAGTAGAAAAGGACTAAAGCAGTCCTAATTCCAATTTTGCTTCTTCAGTCATCATATCTTTTGTCCAAGGCGGATCAAAAGTAAGTTCTACCAGAGCTTCGTCGATGCCATCGATGGCAGCTACTTTTTGCTGCACTTCATTCATGATTTCTCCAGCTACCGGACATCCCGGTGCAGTCAGCGTCATGACAATCTTCGCTTGCTTATTCTCTTTTGTTATGATTTCATAAACCAGACCTAGATCCAGAATATTTGCAGGCTTCAATTCCGGGTCATAGACCGTTGCTAAAGCATCTTGTATTTGAGGGGCTAAACCTAGCCTGTCCATGATAATAATGTTCATCCTATTCTCCTTTTCCTTTTGCCAATACCTGTTGATAAATTTGCTCGAGTTGCTTCATCACCAACGCGCGCTCGTATTTCTGCAGATATTCACGACGACAATTCTCTTGAATTTCTAATTTCTTTGCAGCATCTAAATTGACCCATTCAGCTAATCGCTGGATAATGTCGGTGTGATGGTGTGGATCAAAAAGTAGACCTGTATACAAAGGTACAACCATTTCCGTTAAAATTCCAATATTGCTTGCCAGCACAGGTACCCCGGCGGAGTAAGCCTCCAATACCGACAAGGGCATGGCTTCATAACAGACAGAAGGGACAACGAGTGCTGTTGCTCCAGCCAAATGCCGACTGATTGCTTCACGCGACTGAAAGCCCATGTACTGAATGTTGGGAGAATGATTACAGATCTGTTCTACGTCTTGTTGTAGCGGACCGGTACCAAATATCTTCAAGGGATGGTTAGTAGCTTTCCAAGCATGTAATAAAGGGAGGATCCCTTTTTCCTCTGATAAACGACCGATGTAAATAAAGGAGCTATCATCAACGATGCTATCCGGCTCGATTTGTGCAACAAAGTTGGGTTTCACAATAAACTTCTCCGCAGAAACCGGAAAACTGGATTCTGCAAATATTCGTTTAGCAAAATCTGACAGCACAATGTATTGATCAATAGCGTTGAAAGTTCCACGATTGCGGTGTATCCAATAGGTCATAGCTGTCCAAAACGTTTTTATATACGAATTTTCCAACACTTTCTTTCTCACAGCATCCCAGGGGAACTTGGACTTGATTGATTCCAGGTAAATATTGCCATCGTGAAATAATGTAGCCGATGGGCAGATCAACCGGAAATTATGCAGCGTCATCAACATAGGAATTCCCAGCTTCTTCAAATGCAGAATAAACAGCGGGCCTAAGGCATAATGCATGTTGTGTATATGAATGATATCAGGCTTAAATTCCTCCACTTTGGAACGGATGCGCTTAGTTTCTTTCCAATTCCAAGGGTAACTCAAGTATTGCAAATAGCCTTTTATGCCTTTGACGTTCTTTACGGAATATAACTCTACTTCATGCTCCTTCAGGAGGATATCCATTTCTTGACGCATGACGAAATCTTCGCCTCCAATGTGTTGGTATTGATTATGAATGATGAGAATCCGCATAAATAGATTGTGAATTTTCGCAAGTTACATAGACTGACCTGAAATTCAAAAGCCCAAAACGGCGTTTCCTTTCAAAATTCCTTATCTTCGCCTAATTAAAAGATTATGTTCGAAACGCATCCCTACAGCACACTAGTTAGTCAATATCTGCAAGAACGCAGTTTTCCTCAGGCGCCTGCTTATCTTTATGATCCCATTCGCTATATCCTCTCCCTTTCTGGAAAGCGCATTCGCCCCATGTTAGCATTGATGGGGGCACGTTTGTTTGGGAAAGAAAATCTACAGGAGGTATTGCCTGCAAGCTGTGCGATAGAATATTTCCATAACTTCTCGCTGATTCATGATGATATTATGGATAAGGCACCTTTGCGAAGAGGAAAGCCAACAGTGCATATGCAATGGAATGATAATGTAGCCATATTATCTGGTGATGCCCTATTAGTAAAAGCATATGAAGAACTGGCGTATTGTCCGGCCGATAAAATTCCTGCATTGCTTCGCGTATTCAATCAAGTTGCTTTAGAAGTCTGCGAGGGACAGCAGCTGGATATGGATTTCGAGAATATGGAAATCGTGTCCGAGCAGGCTTATTTGAATATGATTAAGCTCAAAACATCGGTTTTACTAGGTGGAGCCTTGAAAATGGGGGCTATCCTATCAGACGCTAGTGAAGAGCAACAACAATTGATCTATGATTTCGGAGTGAACTTAGGAATTGCATTCCAATTACAGGATGATTTTCTGGATGTTTATGGCGATCCTTCTAGCTTTGGCAAGCAAGTAGGAGGCGATATTCTTTGCGATAAAAAGACCATTCTGCGTATCCGCACGCAGCAATTAGCAGAAGGCGAAAACAAAGAAGAATTGCAGAATCTTCTTTTTCCTAAGCAGCTTAGTGACGAAGAAAAGATCACGAGGATGAAAAAGTTATACAGTACACTCGCAGTCGATGAATACACAAATCAGCTAAAAGAAGAATATATGCAATTGGCATACAATCAATTAAGCGCTATTGATGTTCCTGAAGCGAATAAAGCAGAGCTTTTTGCATTGGCAGACATGCTGATGAACCGTGTTAAGTAATTATGAAATTTGCAAGGATTTTGTTACTTTGGTAATTAGAATAATACATAGCGAAAAAGGATTTTAGCAAATGGAGCCTTTAAAAATAACAATATTTCAAGCCTATCTTTTTTGGGAAAACGTCGATAAGAACTTGCAGAACCTTTCTTTGCGCCTATCGGCACTCAGAGAAAAGACAGACTTGATCATCCTGCCAGAAATGTTCAATACAGGTTTCACGACCAATGTCGAGAAGTGTGCTGAAACGATGTCCGGCAAAACAATGCACTGGCTCTATGAGACTTCCAAGAAGTTCGACTGTGTGATTGCCGGAACACTCATCATCGAGGAAGAAGGCAAATATTATAACCGCTTTATTTGGATGTCGCCAGATGGCAGCTATGTACACTATGACAAGCGCCATTTGTTTAGCATGGCAAACGAAGATAAGGTATTTACCCCAGGGCAATCCCGTGTGATATTGCCACTAAAGGGTTGGAAGATCTGCCCAATGATCTGTTATGACCTTAGATTCCCTATCTGGTCTAGAAATCAAAACGGAGCTTACGATTTATTGGTTTATACAGCAAGCTGGCCAGATAAACGATCGCAGCATTGGCGTGCTTTAATACCAGCACGCGCAATTGAAAACCAAGCGTTCGTTATTGGTGTCAATCGTGTCGGACATGATGGTAATGAAGTTTATTATTCAGGCGGTTCGATGTGTATCAATCCAAATGGTGATGTAGTGTATTATAAACCGGAGGACGAGGATTTATATACATTTACCATCTATCCGAAAGATCTAGAGGAAAACAGAGATCGCTTTCCTTTCCTTGATGATCAGGATCAATTCAAAATTCTCTAAATCAACTAGTCTTTATAAGGGCGTTCTAAGATTGCTTGTTGAATAATAGCACGTCTTAGGTCAAATTTACCCTGTATATTGGAATGCTCTTCAACAAGTGCTAAAGCTTGCTGCTGCTGTTGTTGTGCTTGTCTTTGTTTCATTTGGCGAGCTAATCGTTGTTGATGAGCCAACTCTACATCGTCAATTTCCCGAACCTCAGACTGATAAACTGGTATAGGAGGGATTTCGTCACGCTTTCTCTCTACACGAAGAACAATAGGTTTAGCTTCCTGTTGCTTCTGCGCAGACTTCATAGATTGTGGTTGTGGAGTAGGAGCAGGGGGCTGCATTTGCTTCATCCGCTCTTGCATGCGCTTCCTCGATTTTTCCATTTCCTCCTTATAATTTTCATAAATCTTATATAAGATTCCGCCAACTACAAGCAGTATTGTTAAAATAGTCTCCATAGCCTTAAAGTTAATTATTTTTTCAATCAAATCCGCTTTGTAACATTTTTATTTGCAATTCTCTTAATTTATCTCTTAATTGCATCAACAACTGTTAACCGTATTAGCCAAATTATTATAATGGATGTAGCAAACATGTACCAAGACGAATTCTATTCGTTCCTGACCGGTCGGGTTTCCACCGCGATAGGACGTCGTCTACAGCGTAATTTTAAACAGATAGGTTTAAATATTACCGCGGAGCAATGGAGTATCCTGTATTTCTTGTGGGATTCAGAAGGGTTAAGCCAGCAAGATCTTGCGCGTCTTACCTTTCGCGACAAGCCGAGTATTTCTCGCTTGATTTCCAACTTAGAGAAACAGAAATTATTAGTTCGTGTAAGCGGATCGGGGGACCGCAGAACAAATCAGATTTATTTAACTGCACAAGGCCATAGAATTAAAGATAAGTGTATGGCACAAGCAGAAAAAACTATCTCAGAAGCTATGGAGGGAGTCGATAGAGATTCTATGCGACAGGCTCAGCAGATTCTGGAGATAGTTTTTAACAACCTTAAATAAGGTTTATGATATTTTTATTAGTCAAACACTTCCGGAGCGAAATCGCTTCGGTTGTTGACTAATTTTCCTGTATTCTTGAAATAAATATCCTGGAAACTTAATGTATTCTGGCTGTCTACCTTACGGAAGAATTTATCTGCAGAAACATCTTCCAGCGTTTTGAAACCACAAGCTTCCATAATCTCAACCGTTGCACGCAAGGTATTTCTATGGAACTGCGCTACGCGGACATACTTATCCTGCACGTCTAATCCTTTGTATAGGTGAGGTTGTTGTGTGGCAACACCAACTGGACAAACGTCTTCATTACACTTCAATGCTTGGATACAACCTAATGCGAACATCATTCCGCGCGCACTATAACAAGCATCAGCACCTAAAGCAATCACTTTAAGAATATCGAATCCCGTAACGATACGGCTTGAAACGATAATCTTGATATGTTTCTTCAGACCGTAGTTGATTAATGTCGTTGTTACGAAAGCTAAAGCATCGTATAAAGGCATACCTAAGTTATCCGTGAACTCTAGCGGAGCAGCACCCGTACCACCTTCAGAACCGTCAACCGAGATAAAGTCAGGCATAATTTGCGTTTCTTGCATTGCATGACAGATATCTAAAAACTCGTTCTTATCACCGATACATAATTTAAAACCTACCGGCTTACCATCCGATAGTTCACGCAATTGCTGGATGAAATGCATCATCTCCACGGGCGTGCGGAATGCGCTGTGCGCTGGAGGCGACATAACGTCTGTTCCAGGAACAACGTGGCGAATTGCAGCAACTTCAGGCGTGTTCTTTGCCGCAGGAAGGATACCTCCGTGACCTGGCTTAGCACCTTGCGATAATTTCAGCTCGATCATCTTTACATAGGGTCTTGTTGATTTTTCGCGGTACAACTCAGGCGAGAAGAAACCATTCTCATCACGGCAACCGAAATAACCTGTACCCACTTGCCAGATCAAATCACCACCGCTGATATGGTATTGACTGATACCACCTTCGCCCGTGTTATGAGCGAAATTTTGTAAGGCAGCACCCTTATTCAACGCTGTGATAGCTGTGCGGCTTAACGCACCGTAACTCATTGCAGAGATATTGAATACACTTAAGCTATAAGGCTGCTTACATTGGCTGTTTCCAACCATAGTACGAAGGTTATGATCTTCGATGTGAACCGGGAAAATACTGTGTGCAGCCCATTCATTACCCACCGCTTGCGGATCAGATTGCATACCGAATGCTACGGTCTCACGTTGGTTTTTTGCACGCTGATAAACAAGCGAACGCTGACGACGGTTGAAAGGACGTCCATCAGTATCGGATTCCCAAAAGTATTGTCTTAACTCCGGGCGAATAGATTCGAAAAAATATCTGAAATAACCTACTAATGGGTAATTACGTAAAATCGCGTGACTTGTTTGGAAACTGTGATATAACGCAATAATCAAAAGAGGGAAAGGGATTAATAATAACCAAAACCATCTCGGTGTGAAAATGATACCGAAAGAAATGATGATTAAGTTAATAAGGATGATCGTCCCTAAAATTAGTTTTCTAACCTGCATGATAGATTTATTATATGATCAAAAGCTTTTTTTCAATTCCAGATTGATGCTGCTATAAATGTGCCACATTAAATAACAGATCAACCGCTTGACTATTAAGATGCAAAATTAGCAAGTTCAACGAGTATAAAGAAGAATTTGATGAGGAACGTAAAGATTTAGTGATTTTCTAAATTTTAATTGTCTTTCATCCTCTTTTTTTAATAAGGCTGGTTATTTGTTGGTAAATAGATTGCCATTCAGGATTGTCACTAATAAACTGTAAATGCTTATTTATCGTCACATCGTCATTTCTTATTGCGGGTCCTGTCTGAACGTCCTTAGGAACGTGATTTTGCACCTTTTCTGCCGTTTCAAGGATGATTGGTCGCATCAGGTCAAAGGATAAATTCTTCTGCTCTAAAAGCTCGTAAGCCATCTGATATAAGGCATTACTAAAGTTGTTGACCATGACGGCAGCTAGATGAATCGCCAAGCGCTGCTCGCTAGAGCAAGGGAAGACATTCGAAGATAATTCCGAAAATAATCCTTGCAACAAAGCTTCATCTTCTGCGGTATTGGCTTCAATACCGAAGGGAATTTTATTGAAATTAATGGCAACCGTCTTGGAAAAACTTTGAACAGGGTAGACCACGCCAAAGCGTTTAAAGCCCGACAGTGCTTTTATGTCCGTTGCACCCGAACAATGTATAACGAGCCCTGCTAAATGCTGAAGCATCTGCTCAACGACTGAGGGAATAGCTGAATCGCTAACTGCTACGATATAAAGATCAGCGGTCAAATCAAGCTCCTCAAGTTTATCGGTCGCCAGGCTAGAAAGCGAATTAGCCAATGCTTGCGCATTGGCTAATGTATGACTATAAATCTGCGTAATGTGATGTCCTAATGCAGCAAGGGCCTTTCCCCAAGTGCTGGCGATGTTTCCGCTGCCTATTAAAACAATGTTCATTAGCTGGTCTTTACTTTACTAATTCTAGAATCTTTTAATCTTCTGTAGATGGCCATACAGAATCCGATGGTCATCACGATCGTTCCGCACCAGAAGAAGTTGATATAAGGGAATTTTATCGCCTTGAATACCACCCATTTCTTTTCAGGAAGAGGCTTTTGGTAAGCGATTAATTCTAGTTTATTCTTGTCTGGCATAATGTTCGAGAAACGGAAGCGAAGGCCCTGTTCAGGAACATCTTTATGGAAATCCATCGTATTGCCACCTTTGATCATGAAGATAGGCTCTGCCTTAAATTCTTTGCCATCTGAAGCCACAACTCTAATTTGCATACCCACCAGTACGTCGCCTTCTTCTTTAGGAATATTCGAGATAGTCGCATTTTTATTGATGGCATCGATGATATAGTAACCATTTCTGTAGCGTAGGGTATCGCCAATATTAACCTCATAAGTCGCCGGCTCTTCGTATTCATCAAAGCTGGAACGCTCTGAAGCGTCTTCCTCTTGGTTTACGGCTGCTTGTGAATCCGAAGCTGCTGCAGTAATCAAGGTGTAGATATCGTGTGTTAAGAAGTGTTTTGTGCCTGGAGTACCAATCAATCCACCCATTTGTGGGTTATTCTGTGCGAAAGGCATCAGTACGAAGGATTCCTTCACGGCACCTGTTTCCTCGTCTATGCGCTCGTAATTGATCTTGTAGAATACGTTTGGAGCAGCAACGGAGTCACCTACATAGGTAATCTTGTATTCGCCCATCTGCACCGGCTCGCCTTCTGTCAAAAATAAGTTCTCGCCCGGTTTTTCTACCTGATCGAAACCGGCAACTGCAATATAATTACTGCTATTCACCGAGATGACCTCATTCGTAGCAGCCGCAATTAAAGCTCCAATCAATAATAAACCGAAACCGATATGGGATACGGCTGATCCTGCCAAACGCCATTTGCCTTTGAAGGAGTCTGCTAATATCTGCAGGTTTGCTAAGATCGCAAACACGGAACTGAACGTAATCAGGATGTACATGATATTTCCGTAGACTTTCGTGAAGTACACGATTACAGCGGACAGAACCAATGCGATAATAAACGATGCTAGGGTGGAAGCCCAGAATTTCTTAGCATCTGAGCGTTTGTATTTCAAGAACTGCGTAAAAGCAGTTAAAGTCATAACCACAACGGCGAATGCGCCCTGCCATTTATTGTAGTGCGGGATAGGGTCGATTGGCGGAGCTACCTTCGTTCCGAACAACGCGTTGAACACCGGAATGGAAGTCGTTGCAATCATCTGCACACAGGCAACTGTAAGTACCAAGGCTCCGATAAATAACCAGAACTCACGCGAATAAATATCTTCTTCTTTCTGCGTAGAAGGCATTTCTTTCTTTCTGAACACTAAGACCACAATCATAATGACTAAAAAAGTTAGATTGAACAGGATGAGCTGTCCGGACATCCCTAAACTCGTAAAAGAGTGTACAGAGGTTTCACCCAAGATACCGCTACGTGTCAAATAAGAAGCGTAGATCACCAATACAAAACTAATTAAGCATAGGAATGCTGAAGTAAAGTAAGCGTGTCCAGTATTTTTGAAAGCTACCATCACGTGCACTGCCGCGATTAAGGTTAGCCAAGGAATAATCGATACGTTTTCCACCGGATCCCAAGCCCAAAAGCCACCGAAGTTAAGCGCTTCGTATGCCCAGAAAGAACCCATAATAATACCAGCTCCCAAAATCATGACAGCGAATAATGCCCATGGTAATCCCGGGTTGATCCAATCTTTAAAGCGTTTCAACCAAAGGCCAGATGCTGCATAAGCAAATGGAACGATCATGGAAGCAAAACCTAAGAATAGGGTAGGCGGGTGGATAACCATCCAATAGTTCTGTAATAAAGGATTCAATCCTCTACCATCAGGAATCATGGATAAGTAATTTGCATTTTTTAAGAAAGGGAAATTCAATGCATCGCGCAAGAGAATAAATGGCGAGCTACCGATACGGGAGCCAAATACCTCTACACCAAGTAGCATGGATGCCAAGAAAACCTGACATAGCATGACGAAAGTCATTACCGGACTTTCCCAAGATTTCGCTTTAAAGACCAATACAGTCCCTAAAACGGCTTGCCAAAACATCCACAACCAAAAACTACCTTCCTGTCCTTCCCAGAATGCGGAAATGATATAGTGTGTCGGAAGTTTTGTCGATGAATGCGCATAGGCATAATGATATTCAAAAAGGTGGTTATAGATAATGTAGAATAGGGTACCACCAATAACTGCAATAGACAGCGCGTTTAACCAAAAACCAATACGGCCCATGGTTCTCCACGATGTCACCTCGGGATTTTTACTAGCAAAAAAATAAGAAATGAAGGAAAATAATGCCGCACCAAAGGAAAGTACAACAAAGAATTGTCCTATTTGGCCTGGCAACAGGTTTTCTCCAACGTAATTTACGTCCATAAGGAATTAAAAAAGTATTTTAAATTAAAGGGCTGCGGAAGACGTTTCAATCACTTCCATTTGATCTTGATTGTACTTCGAAGGACATTTCATCAAAATCTTACTCGCATGGAAAGTGTTGCCTTCCATTTTTCCGGTCAAAACGATCTGCTCAGAACGTTCGATGTCCTGAGGTTTGGACCCATTGAATACAACCTGACATTCAGTGCTGTCATTATCATACATGTAGAATGAAAAATGGTTAGCATCTGTAACAGGATCGTAGTGTAAAGCCTTTTCTTTATTTAAAACCCCTACAACATACAGTTCTGTATTTTTTTCTTTCGCTTCAGTAAACGTAGAATAGGTACTTGAATCTGTATAGATCACAAGAATCATCGCAATCGCAATAGCGATAATACCAATTAAAATGATCGAGCTTTTCTTCATCTTATGTTAATATAATTCTAATCAATTACAAAAATACGAAATACAACGCACTGCAATGAATTAAACAAATATTTGAAGTTATTTAGAATTGTTCTAATTTAGTGTAGCGGCCATTTGCAAGCGCTTGTAAGTTAATGTGTTGGCTTGAAAACGCAAACCAAATTTGAATTGTAAAATGATGATTGCAATTCATTGACCTATATGGCGCAGTTTTATGATTAAATCTCCACTTTAAATTTTACCTTTAAATTGGATATACTTCGATTGGGAAGCGTCCATTTTAATAATTATTACCCTTTGCTATGAACATTAAGAAGTTATTGTTCCAAAATAAGAACTTTAAACCCTGGTGTTACCTGAAAGCCGAATTCCGAGATAAGTTTGCTGCCGACTTCGTTAGTAAAAGAGAATCACTTTTACAGACTCTATCGCGATATGATGGTAACGAAATTCAACAACGCGTAGATTATTATAATAAACTCTCCGGGCATCGCCCCTTATTGAATGGCAGACTCCGAATCGCCGATTATCATCGTCCTGATCATCTTAAAGTGTACTATTACGATAGTAAAGAATACTTGCGCTATTTCGAGGGTGACTTGACGTTTCAATTGGTACCTGGTGATGTTGTCGACATCCCGGAGTCGCCAAGCATCGTAAAAAGCCGCCCTATTGCAGGCGATAATGCAAACTCGGTCTTGTTAAACCTTGACAAGATCAGGCATTTCAATTTTATAAAGGATGATATTCCTTTTAGGAGTAAGATGAATAAACTTATTGGTCGTGCGGCTGTGCAACAAGAGCATCGCAAGGCTTTCTACGAACTTTATTTTAATCATCCGCTCTGCGATCTAGGCGATATCATGAAAGGTAGTAAGTGGGAAAAGCCATAAATCTCGATTACCGAGCATCTAAAATATAAATTCGTCCTGGCTATCGAAGGACACGATGTAGCGACCAACCTCAAGTGGATTATGTCGTCCAATTCGGTCGCCGTCATGCCCAAGCCGACCTATGAAACCTGGTATATGGAAGGTACGCTGATTCCAAATGTGCATTATATCGAGATCAAAGCCGACTATAGCGACCTGGAAGAACGCCTCAACTACTATATCGCACATCCTGAGGAGGCAGAGGAAATTGTAAAGCAGGCGAATGGCTATTGCAGGAAGTTCCAGGATCAGGAAAAGGAAGATCTGATTGCCGTGATGGTATTATCGAAGTATTTCGAAGTGACGAATAATGCTTAAATATTAAGCTTCGGCACTTTCAGCTTCAAATTTCTCTCCCGAGAACCGTGTCACCAGCATGGCTGCCACGGTATCGGCAGTTGCATTCAATACCGTTGCCAATGGATCGACTAGGGCGCCAATGATCAAAATGGAAGGCACAGCTTCATTCGGGATTCCATAGATCGAAATCATCAGCATCTCGCCAATAAATCCACCATTGGGAATTCCGCCGGCTACCATGGATACCAACACGGTAATTCCTACTGCTGTAATCAAGGTCGTGGGTTCAAAGAAATCCCATTGGAGAATGGAAAATGCTACGTAGATCTTTAAGATAGATGAAATAGCTGATCCATTCTTATATAGCGTATTTCCTAGCGGGATGACAATACTGGCGATGTTATGCGGAATGCCTATTCTTTTTGCCGCCAACAAGTTAGCAGGAAGGGTGGCCAAACTTGAGCAGGTACTCAGTGCGGTTAGCGAAGGCGCAATATTATGCTTCCAGAACAAAGGGATACCCGATGGACCTTTTGCGATAAACGCATAAAGGCTGAAGAATACGAGGAAGAATATCATTCCGAACACATAGTAAAAGCCCAGCGGCTTTGCATAGAATCCGAAAAGCTCTGGTCCTAATGTTTTCACTTGAAAGGCGAAATATGCGCCAAGACCTATAGGCCCTGCTTTCATGATCAAGGTCAACAGATTCTCCATGACCTTGTTTCCTGCATTTAGAAACTGTGTAAACTGTTTTCCCATTTCGCCAGAACGACGAGTTGCAACGCCGACCAATAAGGAGAATATAACGAATGCCAGGATGCTTTTGCGAGATAATAAATTAGCAAACTCATCTACCGACAGGAAACGAACAATGCGGTCGCCCCAAGTGTCTTCAGGATTGCTCGGCAGCGCGTCTGTCAGCGCATTGCTGTCCTGCAGTGCTGTAACCGGGAAAGTCCAAAGCCCAAAGATTGTCGCAACGGCTGCTATCACGATGGTCGAGATAAACACGATCGTCATGATGCTGATTGTTTTTCCCAGGGTTTTGCTGTCCTCTATATTAGCGATAGAAGAAGAAATAGCGAAAAATAAAAGTGGAATGACCGATACAAAGAGCAGGTTCAAAAAGATATCTCCAACTGGTTTCAACACATCAACGGCCGATGGGTAAAATACGCCTATTAAGCTACCGATTGTGATACCAACGAGCAACCAGATGATGCTTCCATAGTTTTGTAGAACCTTGTTCATTTAAATATTCTTTGAGAAAAGCTAAAATAGTTGTTTTTATTTTAGATTTGCCAAAAATACGTAATGGAATTTGTAAAAACAGACGATGGCTCCAAAACGCTTTACCAAGCGGAGGTGGGTGAACACTACCACTCTAAACATGGCGCACATCAGGAAAGTATACACGTTTTCTTGAACACCGGCTTACGCTTTTTCCTCGAAAAGGAACAAACAACCCAAGCATCCATTTTAGAAGTGGGCTTCGGGACAGGTTTAAATTTCTTATTAACAGCAGATTATTGCCGAAAATCAGAGATTACGCTAGATTACTGCGGTATCGAGGCTTATCCATTGCCCTTAAGTTTGATCAGTCAATCTGAATACAATCAATACATCGATGCCTCCCTCTGGGACGCGTTTCTTGACCATTATGAAGCTGCATTAATTGACAAAACAAACATTCTTCCCCATATTGATCTGCAAATCGCACATCAAAAGCTCATGGACTTCCATCCAGATCAACTTTTTGATGTGCTCTATTTCGATGCTTTCGCTGAAATCCACCAACCCGAAATGTGGACTGTAGAAGCATTAGCGCATGTCTGCCAATTTCTTAAACCCGGCGGCGTATTTGTCACCTACGCCATTACCGGTAACCTCAAAAGAGCGATGAAGTCTATAGGCTTTAGCATCGAAAAAGCACCCGGCGCGCCCGGAAAACGTGAAATGCTAAGGGCTGTGAAATTAGACAGTAGATATTAGACGTTAGATATTAGAGCGGAGTTGGTTATGGTAAGGATGGTATCTGCTATCTGACATTCGCAATTTAAACGCTAATCAAACCCAAATCAAACCCCTTCTGAAAGGGTTCTGCATTGGGTTCTGCATTGGGTTTGTATTGGGTTTGTATTGGGTTTGAAAGGGCTTTAAGTAGTAGTTGTTGTATAGTAGTTAGTATTTAGTAGTTAGTATTTAAACCTATTGCGGCCAGACTATGGGCATTGAAGTGGATTTTCTGAACCAGGAAAGGAAGGATGCAAGGATGGGCAGGATCTTGTAGAAGGGTAATTTTCTGAACCAAGAAAGGAAGGATGAAAGGATGGGCAGGATCTTGTTAATCCTAAAATCCTTTTTTTCCTGGTTCAAAACAACCTTTCCCTTCTTACCTCAAAACAAGGATTCTAATATCCCACTATAGGTCTAAATACTAACTAC
>NZ_DKLH01000006.1:0-53137 GCF_002455685.1 Sphingobacterium sp. UBA6645 | reverse complement strand
TTCGCATTAGTAGTTAGTATTTAGTAGTTAGTATAAAGACCTATGCTGGCCAGATTGATTGCCATTTTTTTACGGTTTGTTTTGAACTTTTGGTTTTAAGAGGTTGTGGAATTTTTTTGAACCAGGAAAAGTAAGGATTTTAGGATTTGCAGGATGCATTTGTCTTTGAACCAGGAAAGGAAGGATTTTAGGATTGGCAGGATCCTGATAATCTTTTAATCCTTCCTTTCCTGGTTCAGAACAAATTTCCCTTTCTTGTTTAAACCAAAGGATAAGACAAATTTGCCTTTCTTGTTTAAGCGAAAGGTTCAAAAAAAACCTTTCCACAAGCTCCTGCCGATCCTTTCATCCTTCGTTTCCTGGTTCAAGACAAACGAGCAAAAACAAAGGCGCCTAATCGGCGCCTTGCTCTAATATCTAACGTCTAATATCTAAAATCTAAAATCTATTCCCGTCCTAGGTCTAATTACTAAATACTAACTACTAAATACTATTTTCTCACACAGCGAACAGGGGCAAGTCGTGTTTCATCCATATCGTGTTTAGACATCATGATACCTTGAAATAAAGGTCCGGTACCCTCTGCATTTAAAGACTGAGCATAAGTGCCTCTAGTTTTTGTTCGCCAATAACCGTGGGTTTCCTCGAAATATGTAGGGTCGCCGGGATGGAAATCAAACGTGGATCCGTTTTGGCTGGTTTTATAACCTATCGGTGAAAATGATAAAAAGCCATTAGGATAACCTTGTGTTGCAGTTGCGGCGGTCGCGTTGATCTTTAAATACCAACGGTAGTGACTGGTTTCTGGTTGTTCCTTATTTAGAAGGTTCTGCAGTTCATCGATTTGCGTAGTTGTTGGTAGGTCCCATGTTCCCTCCGGGTAAACTAGTTCGCAAATATTTTTTCCTGTTCCGCTAATGTTGTAAATATCGTTCGTGAAATAATCACTAGCAGGTACCGCGGTCGTTGTTTTGTATAATGGATTATCATAGCGGAATTTATAAGCTTGTCTTAATCCAATAGTGGTGCTTGTGTTAGCAGTAGCGTCTCGCCATACATCCGCTCTAGCCCATTTCGTTGTTCCGACAGTAATCGGCGATTCTACAAGCTTAATAGATAGGAAATAGCTTTTTCCAGGGCGCGCAATAAATGCAGGGAAGCTGAATGTTTTATTGGTGAACATTCGCTCTACCGCAGTCGTTTGAGGAGTTACGGAATTTGTATTGTCTTCTCTAACACGTTGACTGGTCAATCTGATGGTATCGATCGCAACGGTAAAAGCTCGAGTACCAACTCCATTCGTTGGCGTGTAAAAGGTATATCGTTTCTTCGTATTCAGGTTTAAAACAGAGTCTGTGCCAACAGGAACCACGAATGCTGAACTATTATGGTTATAAGCGTTCAGGGCACCTAATGTCTGCGATATATTAGATAGGGAACTATCTCTTAGCGAGAAGTTGGCAGATGCCATTCCGCTGTTGCTACCAAAACGAAGACTAGCATAAGTAATCGGAGCAAACATCCCTCGGGAATTTAATTCGACAATAATTCTTGATATTTTACGAGTCAATACTAGATTTCTGATCGGGTTGGTTCCATTAAGGACATTGTTTGTTGTAATAAGACCTTTGGAGTATGCAAAATCGTGACGTCCCGTGTTACTATTCGATGTCGGGGAAATCGCAATGCTGGACGTTGGCGTAGCTGTCGTCGGATAGGCATTTATATTGTTTGTATTGTTGAAGGTATAAGCATACCAAACATATTTGGTATTCCGATTTGCAGGGATCGATACATTAGCGGTTCCAACTTTGCCTTGGGCCTGCCCGACATAGGTCCCTGGCGCTCCGCTTCCATTGTCTGTATATAAGACGACACGGTAAGTCGTCCCTGAGGCTAAATTAACAAGGACTCTAGCAGCCTTGTTTTCAGCGTTTGAGGAAATCCTTGCTGATGATCCGATGATTTCCTTTTGATGATATTCGTCTGGAATATCTTCAGAGATTGTCATAATTGCATCTACATCACCTAGACTTACGATTTCACTTTGTGCAGACACTTTTTTCAGACGTGGTAAGCCCTCAGCAGATGCGCTGGCTTCACCATTGCTATTAGAGGGGGCGGTATCTTGTGCATCTTCAATAGAAGCTAATGAAAATACGATGGATGTTTCATTTTTAGCGACATAAGGCACCTCAGGCTCGCCTTCATTGATCGCCTTTTTACAATTCGTTAATGATAGAAGGAATAATAGACCGATAATTAGTCGCATCGGTTTATTCATACCTAATCGTGAATTCCTTTTCATGGGGGCGTTTTTAATAGTTCTTTTTGTGTGTTAAGTAGTGTGCGTTTAAAAATTACATGTCGTAAGTTTTAAAACTTCCGGTGGGTGTGCTGTCCCACTCTTCGATTTTGGGTTCATTTGTGGTACCGCCTGTATTAACAGTGGCTGAACTCGTTGCAATGGATTCCTCCATTTCGATAATTGTCAACTCAATTATTGGTCGAACATATTTTACCTTCATCTCTATATATTTTATCAGGTAGTTAAAATTATTAGTGCTCGTGTGATATTTTGTACAAAAATAGAGAAATGTGCCCTTTTAAGAATGTGACGAGCGTCACATTTAAGGTTCTTTTAGTTATTTTGTAGTAATTCGATAATTGTTTGTAGATATTTATTGGTTATGCAATTAACTTTCCTAAAAAATTCAAGTAATATCAATTAGGCGAAATCGGTGTTTTATTGGTTTTTTTTGTAGAAAACAATCGGTTGATATTTTCAAACTTTCATTAAAAAGGGGCGAGTTTTTAATAAATTTAAATTTAAACTATAACGAAATGTTTTTAGACTCGATTAACAAGTTAATGAAGCAGGTAATAATTTTACCTTAGTAGTTACGAAGAGTGACTCTTGGCATATTCACTTGGAGAGTATCCAAATTTTGCTTTAAAGGTTTTTCTAAAGTATTCAGGATCGGAGAATCCCACCTGATAACCAACTTCGCTCACCATCCATTTTTGCTCTTTCAAAAGCTGTTGCGCTCGTTTTAATCGTAATTCTTTTATTACATCTGCCAAGCCCATTCCGGTTAGGGATTTTATCTTTCGATAAAGTTGAGCACGGCTCAGGCCTATCGACTCGCCGATATGGTCGATCTTCAGGTCGGAATTGCTCATATTGCTTTCTATAAATGCAAATACCTTTTGTAAGAGCATTTCATCAGGCGACTGCATCGATACTTGGCTCGGTTCAATGCTGATGCACTGTTGAAACAGTTCTTGTTGTCGCAATCTCAGAATGAGCTGGTTTTTAACCTTTAATGCAAGAATCGGTAGTTGAAAGGGTTTGATGATATAATCGTCTGCTCCTATAGCGAGGCCTTCAATTTCCTGCTCCTGGAGGGAACGAGCAGTTAATAAAAGAACGGGTATATGGCGCAATAGGGTGTTGGATTTAATTTGCTGCGTAAAATTTAGTCCATCGACCTTAGGCATCATCACGTCAGAGATAATTAAGTCGGGCATCACTTTCTGTGCTACAGCAAAGCCTTCTTCACCATCGTAAGCTTGAGATACTGTATAACTATTTCTGAAATAATCCGCTAAGTAGTCGTTCATCTCAATATTGTCTTCCACGATCAGAATGCTACATTTTCTTGATAATACGGTACTAGATGGCTCTATAGTCTTTGTTGTCGGCAGAATTTGACTTTCTGAACTTTCCTTAAAGTCTTTAGTCTGCTCCTCAAACATATCATCGGTCAACGGTTTTGGTAATCGGATTTTGAATGCAGTCAGTGGTTGTCGTTCTGAATGCGAGCGGCTTTCTACACTGATTTGTCCTCCGAGGAGGCTTGTTAAATACTTGCTGTAAGTTAAACCTAAACCAGTTCCTCCTGCAATTTTATGTTTTCCTTGTTTGAATGGCTCAAAAATACTTTCCAACTCATTCTCTGCAATGCTTGGCCCATTATTTAGCACGTCTATTTCTAAATGGTTGCTGCTCTCTTTTAGGCGTACCTTAACAATCCCTTTTGCTGGTGTGAATTTTAAAGCATTGGAGATCAAATTGATGACTATTTTCTCGAGTTTATCGGCATCAAGTTGCATAGTCAATGTGAATCGTGAAGGTTGGTAAATTAAGTTGATGTCTTTCTTGCGTGCTTCCAACTTAAAGGAATCAATGACGTTGCTTATTAACTTATTGATGTCGGTATGTTCTACTGTTATTTTTTCCTGTCCCGTTTCCAACCTACGGAAATCGAGCAATTGGTTAACCGTGCGTAATAAACGACGACCATTGTTTTCCATCATCTCCAGTTGCTCTGTAGGCTTTTTGTCATGCTCGGCCCATGTCTTAAGTTGCTCGATCGGAGAAAGGATTAAGGTTAATGGCGTCTTGATTTCGTGAGAAATATTTGTAAAGAACTGCAATTTATTTCCCTGCATTTCAAGCTCTTTCTCGTAGATTATTGCTTCATAGGCTAGTTTAGACTTTAACTTCGTGTATCGAGTGCTGTAATAATAAAATATATATAATAACAAGAGTCCTATTGCGAAATAGAACAAATAGGCAAGGGGTGATTCCCACCAAGGCGGTAACACATCGATTTGAAGGGTTGAAGCTTTCTCTGTCCACACCCCATCGCTGTTGGATGCTTTTACTAATAACTTGTAGTTTCCAGGCGGCAGATTCGAATAACTGGCTTCCCGTTTGTTCGAACTCGTGTAGATCCAGTCAGCGTCGAACCCTTCAAGCATATAGGCGTATTTGTTTCCGTTAGGGTTCGTGAAATGCAAAGCAGCGAATGCTACTCTAAATGTCTTATCGGCATGTGTTAGCTTAATACGTTCTGTCAAATGGATTGGGCGTTCCAGCACTACGCGGTCGTTTATTTTCTTCTGAACTTCGACCGCTTCGTTGAGAATATTGAGCTCTGTGAACACAATTTTTGGAGGCTCTGGGTTAGTCCTAACACTATCTGGAGAGAAGTGGCAAACACCTAAATTGCTTCCAAAATACAAGCGATTCGCTGATTTGCTGTTGAATATGGCGCCTTCTATATTATCTGTGCTTAATAAGCCATCGGTGTCCGAGAACGTGCGTATCTGCATTTTTGCTTTTTCAACTCTCGAGATTCCCTGTTTATGGCTGACCCATATATAGCCTTGCTTATCCTGCGTCACACCAGCTATTGTTCCGGATGGCCATAGGTTTGAAATACGGCTTAATGTTTCAATACGCTCGTTTTTTGCGTGATAAAGATCCAGGCCATTTCCGGTTCCTATCCAGATATCGTTTTGCTTGTCTTGAAATAGCGCATATATTCTATTATCGCTCAGCGTATTTGTTTTCTTTTCCTCGTGGTGTAAATGTTTTAAAATTTGAAGCTTTCCTTCCGCATTTTCTTTTACTATAAAAATTCCGTTGCCTTCAGATGCAAGCCAGATGCGTCCTTGTTGGTCTTGTAGGATAGTCCAAAAATGTGGTTCTGCTAAAAACTCATCGAACTTATAATATAGGAAAGATTGGTTCTTGCGAGTCCATTTAACCACGCCTTTCCAAGTGGCAAGCCATATATTTTCATCCCGATCTTCCATAATGCCATAAACCGGATTACTTTTCACGGAGGAATGGTACAGCCTTTCTATCTTGTCGGTCCTAGGATCATACCGATCAAGTCCGCCTTGGTTTCCAATCCAAATGATACCCTTAGAATCACAAAATACTTTCTTTATGTAGTTGTTTTGTATGCTATTGGGGTTGTTGCTTTCGGATTTGTATTGCAGGAAATCTCCGTTCTTGTTTACCACTGTAATTCCTTTGCTTCTCGTTCCTACCCATAAGTTCCCCTGGCTGTCTTCTGTTAGCGATCGAATGGTATTTTCTGCTAAGGATTGTTTGCTTCCTGGATGGTACATGAGCGCATGAAATGGAGTAGCCTCAAGATATGCTCTATTAATCCCATGGGAGTAAGAACCTAGCCATAGCACATGCTGCTCGTCGAGATAAACATCGCTGATATAGGCGTCATTAATTGCCCAGGGATTTGAAGGATCTTCCGTATAAAGTTTTTGAGCTCCTGTTGGTAAGTACGTTTCAACCAAAGCGGTTTTATTGTTGTCGAGATGCCATTGTGTTTGTTGAAATTGGAATTTGACATTATATCGGTGATCTCGCCTGTTGATCTTGCCTAGGATTTCTTTTGGACCTTTGTCGTATGGAACGCGGGTGAAGTCGTCGGTCTGGTAATTGTATTTGCTGAGTGTTTGATCTTCAAATGTTGCTACCCATAAATCACCTTTACTGTCCAACAATATATTATGAATCCTGTTATTAGCAATCGTATTCGGATTTTGGGCGTCATATCGGTAGATTTTGATCTGATATCCGTCATATCGACATAATCCAGACCAGGTCCCGAACCACATAAAGCCATACTTATCCTTTGCGATTCCATGTATCGTGTTATGTGGGAGTCCATTTTCAGAAGTGATATGGTCGAATTTTAAGGAAAGAAACTGAGCATTTGCTGTTAAGATGAATCCTATTTGGCAGAATAGCCAAGCCATACACAGCATATTTAGGATCTTTCTCACGGGTAAATTGAAGGTATTAAGTCTATAGAACTCTAAACTATGAAAAATATCGGAAAGGGTTATTTTTCGCTTGCCTTAATTCTCTAGCGGAGGGATAATTTTATTCAAAGTTGCCGTTTTTTGTTAAAATAAACGGTATTTGAATCAATTTTCAGGGGAATCTGATTCAATATTACGGTGTCGAAAAACCAAAGTCACACTAATTTTGAGTTATACGAATTGAGGTTATAACCAATTGCTATCTCAATCTCGTCCATGTTAAACCTATATTCTTAATTGTTATGGAGACTCTATTTTTAGCCCCTAACACCCGTGCTTCATTGCACAGTGATTTAATTAAATTTATTAAGATCAATGCGTTTTCTACGACGCCTAAATATGTGCAGTTGGCAGATGCGGTTATTGACGCTATACGGTCCGGGATCGTGGAGGTTGGCGACTCATTGCCCTCTATCAATGATTTAAGTTATTTTTTACAAATAGCGCGCGAAACTGTAGAGAAAGGATATCGAAAGCTGCGGAAAGAAGGCGTAATCGCTTCAACGCCCGGCAAAGGATACAATGTGTGCATGCGTCCCTTTATCCGTAGACGTATTGCTGTTTTCTTGAACAAGTTAAGTGTACATAAGAAGATTGTTTATGATGCTTTGGCAAAGGAAATTGGCGACCAAGCATCAATCGATCTTTTCGTTTATAATAGTGATATTTCTCATTTGAAATCTTTGATCATGGGTTTATCGCAAGATTACGATCATTTTGTAGTTTTTCCATATTTCAAAGAAGGTCGTGACAAAGCCGCAGAGGTGATTTCTCTAATCCCAACGGAGAAATTAGTGTTATTAGGTAGGGATGTCGAAGGTTTGTCGGGTAATTTTCCAATTATTTGTGAAAGCTACGAAAACGATATCTATGATGCTCTGGAGAGCATACGCGAACCACTTTCCAAGTATGATACCATAAAACTTGTTTTTCCTGATCATTCCGATTATCCGAAGGCTATTATCAAAGGCTTCTATCGTTTCTGCCATGAGTATGCTTTTGAGCATTTGCTGGTGGACGAGGTAGCCGAAGAGGAAATTGCTAAGGGTACCTGCTATATATTATTGGCTGATAATGACTTGGTAGGTCTGTTAGAAAAGGTGCAGGTGAGCGGTTTGGCAGTAGGTTCCGAAATCGGCATCATCTCCTACAATGAAACGCCACTAAAGCAATTTATTCTGGATGGTATAACCACCATCTCTACGGATTTCAATTTAATGGGAGAGTATGCTGCCGCCAGTATTTTAAACAATAGTCAGGCACGTCTAGAGGTTCCATTCTATACCGTGCTTCGACCATCCGTTTAATTTAATGCCCCTTTTTGGGGGGTAATAAGGCAACCTAGCCTGTTTTTGCCTCTCCCGGCAGGATAGGGCGGGTTGCCTTGGTCAATAAAACTTCACTAGTTTAGAATTAAATAATCATATAAACTATTTGCCTTTTGCTAACGCAGAAAGGGATATCGAAATATAAACTGCACTTCTAATACAACTATTCATGAGAAAGCACCTAACCGATTATGCTTGTTTAATTCTTTTATTGCTTGTTGGCAATATTTTAAATGCTCAAAATAAATTTCCGGATGGTTCTGTTATTCCTTCCTGGTTCGATGAATACAAGGAAACTAATATTGATCAATTGGGAAAGCAGTTTAAAATTACGGACTATGATATCGTCAATGATAGTACGCTGATACAGACCGAGAAGATTCAAGCTGTAATCGATGAGGCTGCCAAGCAAGGAGGGGTTGTTGTTATTCCTAGGGGTATTTACCTCAGCGGTTCGCTCTTTTTTAAGCCTAAAACTCACCTCCATCTAGAGGAAGGAGCGGTATTAAAAGGAAGTGACGACATCAGTAATTTCAAGCTCCTAACGACGAGAATTGAAGGCCAAACGGTTAAATACTTTGCAGCACTTGTTAATGCTGATAAGGTAGATGGGTTCACGGTGTCTGGCAAAGGAATGATCGACGGCAATGGTCTGCGTTATTGGAAAGCGTTTTGGTTAAGGCGAGGATTTAACCCATCCTGTACGAATATGGACGAGATGCGACCTCGCCTGCTATATGTTTCGAATAGCGATCATGTACAGGTATCCGGCATTAAGTTGAAGAATTCTCCTTTTTGGACAACACATTTTTATAAATGTAATTACTTGAAAATGTTCGACCTAACAATTACCGCGCCTGCAAAGCCTGTTAAAGCGCCGAGCTCCGATGCGATCGATCTGGATGTTTGTAATCATGTTTGGATCAAGAACTGTTACCTATCGGTCAACGATGATGCTATCGCGCTGAAAGGAGGGAAAGGCCCGAAGGCACCGGAGGATCCTGATAATGGCGCAAATTATAACATCATCATTGAGAATAATAAATTTGGCTTCTGTCACAGTGCCTTGACTTGCGGTAGTGAATCTATTCATAGCTACAACATCATCTTCAGAAACAACGTTTTGGACCACGCACGTAAAATGCTCCAGTTGAAGATGCGTCCGGATACCCCTCAAGAATATGAGAAGATACTAATTGAAAACATTTCCGGAACGACCAATAGTGTTTTGTTCATCAAACCGTGGAATCAGTTTTTTGACTTAAAAGGCGAGAAAGGAATTAAGAAATCTTATGCACACGATATTACCATCAAGAATATTGACTTGCAATGCGATATATTCTTTGACGTGGTAAACTCGGACCAATATGAATTAAGAGATTTCCATTTCGAAAACTTTAAAATACAGGCCAAGCAAGGCGCATTGCATAAAGAATACATCAAGAATCTGACATTGAAGAATGTCTCTATCAACGGGAAAATGATTAAATAATAGATTATAGGTTGAAATGCAGAGTGGCTATGCTTCAGTTTTCAATAATAAGGTTTCTTACGATATTAATTATCTGCTGTTCCATGAGCACGTTGCTTGCCCAACGACAAATGGAATGGTTGGATAGAGGTTTTGTCGGTTTGAAAACAAGCAGTCACTCTGCTTTCTTATCATGGCGTCTGCTGGCTTCCGATGATCCGGACCTTCGCTTCATAATCTACAGAAAAACTCCCGACAGCGGAAAGGAGCTGCTGACAACCCAAACCCTTGTTCAGGGCACTAATTATATCGACTCATCTTTGATCGCTAATCGCGATATAGAATACCAATTATATTCGATTAAAGGCGGAAAAGAAGTTCTTGAAGACACTTTTCTGATTAAGAGCGGTCAGGAGATCAAAAACTACTTTGAGATTCCTTTAAAGCTTCCTACTGGTTATACTGCAGGTGATGCTTCCGTAGGCGATTTAGATGGCGACGGACAGTATGAGCTTATCGTTCATCAGGTCGGGAAAGGGCATGATAACTCTCATCTTGGTTTGACGGATGAACCTATATTTCAGGCTTACCGGCTAGATGGAACTTTACTTTGGGAGATCAACCTAGGAATGAATATCCGGGAGGGGGCGCACTATACGCAATTCATGGTTTATGACCTAGACGGGGATGGGAAGGCGGAATTTGTATGCAAAACAGCGGATGGAACGAAAGACGGTATTGGAAACGTCTTGGGGAATAAAGATGCTGATTATAGAGATAAGGACCCCAAATCAATAACCTTTGGGAAGATCGTGCAGGGCCCAGAATATTTGACAGTTTTCAACGGGCTAACCGGAGAAGCCATATCTACGGTTGATTATGTTCCTGGACGTGGGACGGCGAATAGCTGGGGAGATCAAAAGGCGAATCGGGCGGATCGGTATTTAGCGGCGATAGCATACCTTGACGGCAAGAAACCAAGTTTAATTATGTGCCGAGGATATTACGATCGCACGGCGCTGGTCGCTTGGGATTTCGATGGTAAAAAATTGAATAAGCGATGGGTTTTTGATACCGAGGATGCTGATCATCCATATTCAGGGCAAGGTTTTCATAACCTTGCGGTTGCCGATGTTGATCAGGATGGTCGCGATGAAATCATTTATGGGTCAATGACCGTTGATGACGATGGTAAAGGACTTTATAGTTCAGGTTTAGGGCATGGAGATGCATTGCACGTCTCGGATTTGGACCCCGATAGAGCGGGTTTGGAAATATTTGCTATTCATGAACATAAAGGATCGAGCAAAGGAGCAGGCGTTTCACTTCGAGATGCCCGAAATGGAGATCTGCTGTTTTCGGAGTCAATTGATGAAGATGTCACCAGAGGTGTAGCCGCATCGATAGACCCAAATCATCGCGGAGCTTATATGTGGTGGTTAGTCCGTGATTCGGTCTATAATATGCAGGGGATACCCGTCGCACCGCGACCTAAATTTGTTAATTTCTTAATCTGGTGGGACGGCGATCTAAGTCGAGAGCTTTTGGATGATAATAAAATCGAAAAGTATAATGAAGGTGTCATCTTCCAAGCCGAAGGTGCTACTTCTATCAATGGAACCAAGCGTACGCCAAATCTGAGCGCCGATATCTTTGGTGATTGGAGAGAAGAGCTAATACTCCGTTCTGCAGATAATAAATCTCTCCGAATCTATATGAGCAGTATACCAACGTCCTTTCGCTTTACGACCCTTATGCATGATCCTGTTTATAGGTTGGGCATCGCTTGGCAAAATGTTGCGTATAATCAACCTCCGCATACTGGATTTTACTTGGGGCCGGGCATGAAACTAGTGCCCAAACAAGCTTTAAAGCTTGTGAAATATAGAGAGTAAGTTGTTTAATCTATCAAAGTAATATCTTTTTGTAAATCAATAGTATATATGCTTAATATAAAATTATTGTTTATTATGATGACTGGGTTGTTTTTTCTCCAAAATCGACCCGCTAAATTATTTATTATTGGCGATTCTACTGTACGTAATTCGAATGAAACCTATTGGGGATGGGGTAGTATTCTTCAGGAGTTTCTAGATAGTACAAAGGTGAAAGTGGACAACCAAGCGATGGCAGGAAGAAGTACTAGAACCTTTAGAAATGAAGGGAGATGGGAAAAAGTACTGGATGAAATGAAATCTGGAGACTATGTGATGATACAGTTCGGGCATAATGAGGGAAGTAAGCCTGATACGACCCGGCAAGGGTATCGTGGTGTCCTCCGCGGAATAGGAAAGGACTCTCTAACTTTAATTTGGCCGAACATGGAGCAAGAGGTCGTATATACTTATGGGGAATATCTTCGTCGTTTTATAAAGGAAACGAAAGCAAAAGGAGGTATCCCTATTATCCTATCGATGATCCCTCGTAATAAATGGACGCCGGATGGGAAAACGGAACGTGCAGATGCTGATTTTGGAAAATGGGCGAAAGAGATAGCGCTGGAACAACAAGTTGATTTCATTGATTTGAATGAATTAACGGCTGCTTACTATGATATGATCGGCGCGGATGCCGTCAAAAGGCTTTATTTTCCAGGGGATCATACGCATACCAACTATGCCGGTGCGCGATATAATGCATTTAGTGTTATGAAAGGAATTCAAAAATTACAAAACTCTTTATCCCAAAGTATTATATCTTATGAGCAGAAGTAAAACTATCACTTTAATATGTGCGTTATGTTGCATGTTGACCTTAAGTAGCTTTCTGATAAAACAGGAAAAGCAACGTGTTTACATTATCGGCGATTCAACTGTACGGAATGGACAGGGAAATGGGAGTAACAGACAATGGGGTTGGGGAAGCTTCCTTGCGGATTATATGGATAGCGAAAAGGTAGATGTATTTAATAAGGCTTTAGGTGGAACCAGCTCCAGGTCATATTTTACGAACAGGTCGCTGTGGCAACAAATATTGGATAGTCTGCGACCGGGCGATATTGTATTAATGCAGTTTGGTCATAATGATTCCAGCCCTATTGTTGACTCTGCGAGAGCAAGAGGTACTATTCGGGGTAATTCTAATGATTACCAAGAGGTTAATAATCCTTTATTGAAGCAAAAGGAGATGGTGTATAGCTACGGTTTTTATCTACGTCGGTTTGTGAAAAACATTAAAGATCGAGGAGCACGAGCAATTATCTGTTCACCGATACCAAGAAATAAATGGGAGGGTAATGAAGTTGTCAAAAGTGATTATGCGAAATGGGCCGAAGAGGCCGCTACACAATCAGCGGCAGATTTTATCCCACTTCAAGATTTAGTAGCGACAGCATATCAACAACAGGGACAAGAATATGTCAACACGCATTATTTCGATGCGAAAGACGCAACACACACTTTAAAGGATGGTGCAGTCTTAAACGCCAAACTTATTGCAACGTATCTTTCTAACAATCCGAAATTAGGACTCGCCCAATGGATCAAGAAATAAAGGTATGAAAAAGATTACCCATATCGTCGGAGCGGCAATCGCCATTTTCTTCGCCGCTGCTACGCAAGCGCAACAAAGACCCAATATCATTGTCATTTTGGTCGATGACATGGGATATTCTGATTTGGGCTGTTTTGGATCTGAAATTCAAACGCCACATTTGGATAGTTTGGCGAAAGAAGGAACGATAATGACCAACTTTTATAATGCAGCGCGCTGCTGTCCTTCTCGAGCGTCGTTGTTGACCGGGCGATATCCGCATCAGGCAGGTATAGGCGATATGATGAACAAGCGTCCGTTTCCAGCCTATCAGGGTTTTCTCAACAGGGAATCAATTACTTTAGCTGAATTGCTTAAAACAGCTGGCTATGGAACTTATATGACTGGTAAATGGCATGTGGGTCAAGATTCTATAAACTGGCCATTAGAACGTGGATTTGATCGATATTACGGATTGATCGACGGCGCAAATAGCTATTTTGCAAATAGACCCTATCGAAAAAACCAAAAACTTAGTATTGTTCTAGATCGAGAGAAAGTGGAAGTACCTGCGAACTATTACAGTACCGATGCTTATACGTGGCGTATGATCGATTTCTTGGAAACTCACCTTGTCGAAAAAGAGGATCAGCCTTTTTTTGCTTATATGGCTTATCAAACACCACATTGGCCACTGCACGCTCGACCTGAAGAGATTTTAAAGTATAAAGGGAAGTATATGGAAGGCTGGGAAACTATCCGCCAGCGCCGCTTTGACAGACAGAAGGAACTTGGTGTTATCCCAAGCTCCGCTAGCTTGCCTGAGAACGACGAAGACATCCCGGGATGGGATAAGTTGACTTGGGCCGAAAAAGTTCAATGGGATGAACGTATGGCGGTCTACGCGGCCATGCTTGATCGATTAGATCAACAGGTAGGACGATTGGTGGATTTTCTGAAAGCTAAGAAGCAACTGAATCATACGATTATACTTTTCCTGTCGGATAATGGGGCAAGTCACGAAACTATTGATCACGATGGATTTACGGAAGAGATACAATTAGCGAATAATTTTCCTGCCAGTCATCCCGAATCCTTTACTGCTTATGGAAAAATGGGTGCTGCGGTGTCAAACACACCATATCGTTCTTATAAGCATTGGGTTTATGAGGGAGGAAATTCGACGAGTTTCATAGCTTTCGGACCGAATCATATTCCAAAAGGAGCTATTGTAGAGACACCGGCGCATTTAGTTGATATTATGCCAAGTCTACAACAATGGGCAAAAGCAAATTATCCCAAACGACATCATAATCAGCAAATTGGGGAAATGGAAGGGACAGCGTTAGCAGCGCTTTGGAATAATAGCGGGGTTGAAGAGCGAGCTATCTGTTTTGAACATGAAGGTAACAAAGCCATAAGAAAAGGACGATGGAAACTGGTGCAGGCATATCCTGATAAAAATTGGCAATTATACGATCTTCAAACCGACCGAGCTGAAAGGATAGATTTGAGCAGCAAGTATCCTAAGGAAGTTCAATCCTTATTGAAAGAGTATCTCGCTTGGGAAAAACGTGTGGGTGTAATCCCATACGAACAGCTTAGCAAATAAATAATAGATACCTAATACCTTATTATCGGCATTTTTTTACAAGAATATTTACACTGACTTTGTTTGTAAATGATTGATAGTAAATAAATTGATTCTATTGTAACGAGATGGATACAGGACACGGCAGGTTGCTACGAAATCTCAAATCTCTTAATATAGCTATATAGCCAATATCGTAAACCGTTGCGCTTTTAAACTTCATGTGAAATAGTTTCGCGACAGTATTGTATGCTGTGCATAAACTAGTAAAAAGGTACTAACATGTGTTATTTCTCATGAGTTTGAAGTGCTTCCAATAGCGTTCAAATGATGACACCAACTAGAAAATACAATTCTTCACTTCTTATTCGACTGCATTTAGTATGTATTGCTGCTGTTTCCTTGTTGTTTGTTGCGTGTACTGCGCAAAAGGCAGGGAGCAATAAGGCAATGAATCAAAAAGAGGATGTATTGCAGGTGCTCCGTCAAACAAATGCATATTTTATGAAAAAATGGCCGGATACCAAAGAACCTATCTACACGACGAGATGGCGTCCCAGCAATATCTGGACTCGAGCAGTGTATTATGAAGGTTTGATGGCCTTGTATGCCATTGATCCTAAAATCGGATATTACAGATATGCTGATGACTGGGCCAATCAACATCAATGGAATATGCGCAATGGCGTAGAAACCCGAAATGCGGATGATCAGGCATGCGGACAAATTTATCTTGACTTATATCAGATTGACAAACAGCCGATCAAGATAAAGGCAATTAAAGAAAATATTGATGGAATTATAGCAAGTGGAAAAGTGGACGACTGGACTTGGATTGACGCTATACAGATGGCGATGCCAATCTTCGCAAAATTTGGAAGCATGTATAATGATCCAAAGTACTACGATTATATGCATCGCATGTATCTCTACTCACGGAATGAAGAGGGCGGAGGACTTTATAACACAGAAGACAAATTATGGTGGCGAGATAAAGATTTTGTACCTCCCTATCAGGAACCGAATGGCGAAGACTGCTATTGGTCGAGGGGAAATGGTTGGGTGGTCGCTGCGCTGGTGCGTGTTTTAAACCTCCTTCCGCAAGATCATCCCAACAGAGCATTCTACGAACAGGATTTTAAGGATATGATGCATGCGCTGTTGAAGGTACAACGTGCCGACGGCTTTTGGAATGTGAGTCTTCATGATCCGACCAATTTTACTGGACCGGAAACTTCAGGGACTGCGCTCTTTGTATATGGAATGGCTTGGGGAATAAATCAAGGGATACTTGATCAAACGGAATTTACTGAACCTATGCATCGAGCTTGGCAAGGAATGGTACAGGATGCGGTGCATCCATCTGGTTTTTTAGGCTTTCTGCAGGGAACCGGAAAAGAACCAAAGGATGGTCAACCTGTGCGTTTTAGTTCCGTTCCAGATTTTGAAGATTACGGGCTTGGATGCTTTTTACTTGCTGGTGCTGAATATTATAAATACTTATCCAAAAACTAATGATTGAGATGAGAACCATATTGCTGATAGTCCTGACACTGGTTGGTTTGAATTCAGGGAGTGCATTGCAAGCACAAAGCAATGTGACACTGAGTTTCAATGCTGATTGGAGATTAATGCTGGGCGAGCAGGAGAATGCTCAGCGGATGGATTTGGACGACAGTGAATGGAAGTCAGTAACTCTCCCACACGCTTGGAATGAAGACGATGCTTTTTCAAAACCTATCCACGAACATAGCACCGGCATTGCATGGTATAGAAAAACATTTGAATTACCAGATAACGCACCTGTTGATAAGGTCTTTTTGGAATTCGAAGGGCTACGCTTTGGAGCGGAGTTCTACTTAAATGGCGAATGGATAGCTCGCCATGAAAACGGCGTCATGGCCGTAGGTTTAGATATTAGCAAGTACTTAAAAAAGGGCAAAAATGTACTTGCTATTCGAACCGATAACCGTTGGGATTACAAAGAAAAAGCAACCAATTCCGTTTTTCAATGGAACGACAAAAATTTCAACGCCAATTATGGTGGGATCCCTAAGAACGTCTGGATACATTTTAAGAATAATCTGTATCAAACATTGCCTCTTTATTCCAACTTAAAGACCACAGGTACATACGTTTATGCTAAAGATATCGATGTTGCCAAAAGAAGGTTAAATCTTCATGTGGAAACTGAAGTTGCGAATGAAAGCGGGGCTGTGAAAAACGGTAATTGGCAGATTAGGGTATATGATGCCGAAGGCAAGCTTGTGAAATCGTTCGATAAGAAATTCACGATAGCGGCAGAAACGAAGAGCATGCTATCCTCGCAAGCTCTTTTACAGGAGGTAGATTTTTGGAACTGGGGTTATGGATATCTGTATACCGTTGAGTCTAGTCTTTCAATCGATAATAAACAGATTGACAGCAGAAAGATAAAAACCGGTTTCCGAAAAACAGCCTTTAAAGACGGTATGCTTTATCTCAATAATCAAGTAATCATGGCTAAAGGATACGCGCAGCGAACAAGTAATGAGTGGCCTGGTGTGGGACTATCTGTTGCGCCTTGGCTTAGCGACTTCAGCAACCAATTAATGGTCGAAAGCAATGCAAATATGGTTCGATGGATGCATGTCAGTCCTTGGAAGCAAGACGTAGAATCGTGTGACCGCGTCGGATTGATGCAGATGCTTCCCGCTGGCGATGCAGAGAAAGATGTTGAGGGCCGTCGCTGGGAACAGCGTACTGAACTGATGCGTGATGTCATTATTTACTATCGGAATAATCCTAGCGTAATACTTTATGAAAGTGGGAATGAGTCGATCAGTGAACAGCATATGGCTGAAATGAAAGCAATTCGTGATCAGTATGATCCATACGGGGGCAGAGCTATCGGCTCTCGCGAAATGTTAGACAGTAAGCTTGCAGAATATGGTGGAGAGATGCTTTATATCAATAAAAGCGCGAAGCACCCTTTGATCGCTACGGAATATATGCGTGATGAAGCGCTAAGAAAATATTGGGACGAACATACATATCCTTACCATCCGGAAGGAAAAGGACCATTGTACAAGGGAAATGATGCGAGCGACTACAATCGGAATCAAGATCAATTCGCCGCGGAGGCTGTACGTCGTTGGTATGAATACTGGCGTGTTCGGCCGGGCACAGGGAAGCGCGTTAGTTCAGGCGGTTTAAATATCATATTTTCCGATTCAAATACGCATTATCGTGGTGAAGAGAACTATCGCAGAAGTGGCGAGGTCGATGCTATGCGTATTCCGAAAGATGCTTTTTTTGCCCATCAAGTCATGTGGGACGGCTGGGTAGATCCAGATCCTAAGGGTATGCACATTGTTGGACATTGGAACTATGATGCTGGAACGGTAAAAGATGTATTGGTCGTGAGTGCCGGCGATAAGGTAGAACTCTTCTTGAACAACAAGAAATTGGGCACTGCACAGCAATCTAATCGTTTCTTATTTACCTTTCCAGCTGTTCAATTCGAGGCTGGTGAATTAAAAGCAGTTTCCTACGACGCTAAAGGCGTCAAACTTAGCGAACAGACTCTCAAAACCGCTGGATTACCTTCTCAAATCAAATTAAAGCTTCTTCATGGGGCAAACGGAATATATGCCGATGGCAATGATATGGTAATGGCGGAAGTAGAAGTATTGGATGAAAACGGACAAAGATGTCCAACCGTCAACCCAATGATCGACTTTTCCTTTGCGGGACCCATAGACTGGATTGGTGGTATTGCACAAGGCCCAAATAATTACATCGGCTCGACCGCATTGCCTGCAGAGGCAGGAATAAACAGAGTTTTGCTTAGAACACAGTTTGGAAAACCAGGCACGGTTAGCGTTAAAGCAATGTCAAATGGATTGAAAGCGGATTCTCTTAGTTTTCAAATCAGCGATATTGAACAACAGGGAGCTTATTTTCAAAAAGCGTCTTCTGAAAATTTACCATCGTATATGGGGCGTGGAGATGGTTTAGGCATCGGTCCATTGAACGTTGTGAGAACCTCATTGCCTATTGCATCGGTTACTTCCGGGGCAAACCAACAAAAAGCGCAAGCATCCATCGATGATAACGAACTGACAGATTGGGTAAATGATGGAAAGATCGAGAACGCATGGATTAGTTATAAACTGGAGAAGAAAAGCCTGATTGACGAGATCGATATGAAGCTGAATAACTTCCGTTCAAAAGTGTTTCCATTAGCGATTTATGTTGATGACCAGAAGGTCTTCGATGGTACGACAACTACAAGTTTGGGTTATTGGAATGCACAGTTTCCTGCAGTTGAGGGCTCTACGGTTAAGATCCAATTAAAAGGTGATACAGAGGGTAAGTCAGAAAATCAGCATGCCGAGATAGGCGGTAAGAAACTTGATGATGGCGTCGCACGAAATGACGCAGGAAGTACAGGTACCTTGAGCATAATTGAAATAGACCTATATAAAAGAAATTAAAGTTTAGCGAGCATGAAAAAGTATTGGATATGGAGTATGGTTTCCTTTGCGCTAATGCAGTCTCCTGCAGAAGCCCAAACCACTTGGCCTCAAGTTCAGAAGGAGATGAAGCCATGGACAAGATGGTGGTGGCCAGGTTCTGCAGTCGATAAGAAAAACTTGTCAGCAGAGCTAACAAAGCTTGCCGATGCAGGTTTTGGTGGGGTGGAGGTTACACCAATCTATGGCGCAAAAGGATTTGAACAAAAATATATTCCTTTCCTAAGTCCGCAATGGCTTGACATGTTGAATTACGGCAGTGAGAAAGCGAATTCCTTGGGAATGGGACTTGATATGAACCTGGGTACCGGATGGCCTTTTGGTGGTCCTCAAGTAGAGGTTGAATATGCCGCTACCAAATTATTGATGGAAGAACTAAACCTTAGCAAAGGTGAAGAAATAACACTCCCATTAAGAAGCCAAGATGCGAAGCAAACTTATACCAAGGCGCAAGCCATCAGTGGGTATGATCGTAATGGTAGCAAAGTCGATCTAAGCAGCTTGTTGAATCAAAAACAAGGTACTTGGAAAGCACCAGAAGACATGAAAGTATTGATTCTGTTCTCGGGGAGAACAGGACAGAAAGTGAAGCGTGCAGCGCCTGGAGGCGAGGGATTAACGCTCGACCATCTGGGTAAGGCATCGGTAGCATCTTATTTTGATTTTTTCAAAAAGAAGCTTGAAAACCAACCAAAATCCGTTCGGTCATTCTTCAATGATAGCTATGAGGTGTATGGCGCCGATTGGACGGATGAATTTTTATCTGAATTTAAGCGCAGAAAGGGATATGCTTTAGAAGACTACTTATTAGAATTTGCTGGAAAAACCGACGATAAAGAGAAAGAAGGAAGGTTAAAATCCGACTACCGCGAAGTCGTTAATTGGATACTCCGTGATCACTTTCTTTTGCCTTTCACAGAATTTTCAAATGCTCAAGGCGCTATTTCCAAGAATCAAGCCCATGGGTCGCCCGGAAATCTGTTGGATCTTTACGCTAGTACGGATATCCCAGAATGTGAAACCTTCGGTTCTAGTGCCTTTGATATCCCCGGTTTAAAAAGGGATTCTGCCGACGTCAGAAACGTAGATCCTGATCCTATGATGTTCAAGTTTGCCAGTTCGGCAACAAATACACAAGGGAAAAAACTTACATCTTCTGAAACCTTTACTTGGCTGACAGAACACTTCAAAACCGCCTTATCACAAACAAAACCAGAGGTTGAAGCTTTGTTTTTGTCGGGTGTGAATCACGTGTTCTATCATGGCACAACTTATAGTCCAGAAGAAGTGAAATTTCCAGGCTGGCTGTTCTACGCTTCAGTCAATTTCGTAACGCAAAACTCCTTCTGGTCACATTTGATCGGATTAAACCAATATATCACCCGTGTTCAATCTGTATTGCAGACAACTGAAGCCGATAATGAACTCTTGATTTATTGGCCAATCTACGATATCTGGCAAGAACCTGATAAAGCATTTAAGCAGTTAAGTGTTCATCATGTGGATCATTGGTTATGGCCAACACAATTCTACAAAGAAAGTGTTCATCTTCAGAAGAGAGGATATGGCTTTGATTTTATTTCCGATGAGCAAATAAAACAAACACAAGCAGATGGAGATAAATTAATTACGCATGAAGCGGCGAAGCCTTATCAAGCTATCTTTATTCCAGAGACGCAATATTTTTCGGAAGAGACGCTCGACAAGCTTTTGAAGCTTGCTGAAGAAGGTGCGACATTGATATTCCAATCGGCACCGAAAGATATTCCGGGATTTCATCAAGTAGTAGAAAGAAAAGAGAGGTTACTGTCGACATGGAAAAAGATAGGGTTTAAAGCAGATGAGCCGAACCAGTATAAGAAGTTCGGGAAAGGGAAGATCTACTTAACCAAAGACGTCGTTTCGGCATTAGAAACGGAACAAATCTTTGGCGAGAGCTTGACCAGAGCAGGTCTGAAATTCCATAGACGCATTGATAAAAATGCACATTACTATTACATCGTCAACCATAGTCCTAAAACAATAGATCAATCAATAAAACTCAATGCGACTGGAAAGACAGTTACTTTATTGGATCCCCAAACCGGGAAGATAGCAGATTTACCGATGAAAGACGGTCAAGTACGCTTTCAGTTAGCACCTGGATACGCATGGGTTGTGACGGTTTCCGATGAGCCTGCACAGGCAACAAAGTTTCATTATGTGGACCAAGAAAAAACAATGAATGTCTTCACTCAGCCATGGAATCTAAGTTTTATTAGCGGCGGCCCTAAACTTCCGACGAATAAGAAGTTGAATAAGCTGAGTTATTGGACAGATCTGCAGGGAGCAGATTATCAAAGCTTCTCGGGATCGGCAGCCTATGAAACGCAGATTACGCTGAATAAAGAAGCCGATAAATCCTACAGACTTAAGCTTGACAACTTATCAGAAAGCGCAAAGATTCTTGTAAATGGTAAGGAAGCGGGCATTTTGTGGTCCAATCCATTTGAGCTCGATGTGACGGAATACCTTACAAACGGCAAGAACCAAATTCGCATTGAAGTAGCCAATTTAATGGCAAACCGCGTCCGGGATATGGATAAAAAAGGAATGGTTTGGCGAAACTACCATGAAATAAACTTTGTGAATATAGACTATAAGCCTTTCGATGCCGGAAAATGGGCGGTCGCAAATTCAGGATTGAAAGGACCTGTAACCCTAATTGCATACTAATAAATCAAGCATAAAAATAATCAATCGAAGTAACCAAATAATAAACTAAAACAAATAAGCCATGAATTTAAAGTATTGGATGAGTACTTGCATCGTTTTCTGGTTGATAGGCTTAAGCAACTTATACGCCCAGCAAACAATTCAAGGTACGGTAGTGAACAGCCAACAGCAGCCACTGCCGGGGGTAACCGTCAAAGTGGAAGGAGACGATACGCGCTCTGTGCCCACGAATGGCGAAGGTGTATTTCAAATCGATGCAAAGGTGGGGGAGATTTTGCTCTTTACTTCCGTAGACTACGAAAGCCAAAGGGTAACAATTCAGAATCAAACGCCCTTGCGTGTGGTCATGCAGGCGAAAGATGAACAACTAGATGAAGTCGTTGTCATTGGATATGGTACGCAGCGGAGAACGAATGTGACCGCACCGGTTTCAAAATTTAATGCAGAGGGATTGGCAGAGCGTCCAATTGCCCGCGTCGATCAAGCGCTAGCCGGACAAATGTCAGGCGTAAGAGTAAAACAAACAACAGGTGTACCAGGGAAAGGACTTAGCGTGCAGGTCAGAGGATCAGGCTCGATTACAGCGGGTTCCGAACCTCTTTACGTGGTCGATGGATTCCCATTGGCAACAGCATCGCAAAATGGATCTGGAAACTATGGCTCAGGTAACCCGTTGGATAATATGAATCCCAATGATATAGAGTCTATCGAAGTATTAAAGGATGCTTCTGCAGCTGCTATTTACGGTTCCCGTGCAGCAAATGGTGTGGTCTTGATCACTACCAGACGAGGAAAGACCGGACAAGCCAAACTGAACTTCAACACTTATTTAGGGAGTTCTTCGGCATACAAGAAATTGGATATGTTGAACGGTGAAGAGTGGATCGATCGCGCTAAGGAGATGATTGATGCGGCATGGGTAGCATCTGGTACGGGAAGAACAGCATCTCAATCTAACGACGAACGCCGTGCTATCTTGAAGCTTCCGGATGGAACATATAATACTTCACTAATGTATGACGATCGCTGGTTGCAAGATGGACATCCAGGATTATATATGATCAACTGGCAGGATGAGGCCTATCGTAAAGGTTTAGTACAGAATTATCAGTTATCTGCTTCGGGGGGAACAGATTTCGTTAATTATTATGTTTCTGGAAACTACATGGACCAGAAGGGTATTATTCAGGGTCTTAGCTACAAAAACTACAGCATGCGTGCGAATGTCGATGTAAAAGCTTCCAAGAAATTTACTGTAGGACTGAATATATCGCCAACTTATTCGATCATGAACGATCCAGGCGTGGAAGGAAAAGATAACATTATCCACCAAATTTATTCCATGACACCGGTTCAGGATCAGCCAGCAGGATCAGTAAACGTGTTTGAAACGGAGCGCTATCCGTGGAGTACTTCGACAAACGATCCGATTGCTAAATTAAATTATAGCATTGGCGAAAGTAAAATTGCAAGGATTATCGCCAGCACCTATGCCCAATATCAAATTATTGATGGTCTGACCTTCAAAACTACTTTGAATATTGACCATGCAGATCGTCAGGGATTTAGCTATAACCCATATACGATTGCCGGAACTTTGGCAAACCGCTTAGCTAACCCGAACTTGGCAACTTATGGACAAAATAGTTCGTATAGACGTCAGACAATAGTCAATGAAAATACATTGAATTACTCGTACGAAACGGGAAAACACAGTTTGCAAGCTCTACTAGGTCATGCTTACAACTATGATCGTTTCGATAGCAACAGTATCACCTCTCAAGGTGGTTATACCACCAGTGCGATTAAAACGTTGAACGGAGCCGTTGGGACGACTTCAAGTACGAGTGCTACCAAGAATCTTATGCTTTCTTATTTTGGACGTGTGCAGTATGCCTATGATCAGAAATACCTGTTATCGGCAAGTGTGCGTCGTGATGGTTCATCGCGCTTCGGTTTAAATACGAAATGGGGCTGGTTCCCTTCAGTATCGGTAGGATGGAGAGCTTCAGAAGAGTCTTTCTTGAAAGATATCGAAAACATATCCGAATTAAAATTCCGTGCCAGCTATGGTGAGTCGGGAAACAACAATATTTCTGATTATTCTGGTCGCGCTTTGTTGGGGAACTATAACTATTCCTGGAATGGTACGTCGGCAGCGGGTCAAGCTCCCAGCAATATTATCAACCCGGATATTACCTGGGAAAAATCTAGAACAGTCAACGTAGGTGTGGATTTCGGATTCTGGAAATCGCGAGTGACAGGTTCATTCGACTACTACACCAGAACTAGTAGCAGCTTGTTATTGAACGTTCCGACGATGTTAGCAACCGGATTTAGTTCTTTATTGGATAATGCTGGAGAGGTGAGAAGTAAAGGTTGGGATTTAGAAATCCGTACGCAAAACGTTCAGAAATCAGACTTCAACTGGTCAACCTCATTCAATTTAAGCCATAACAGCAATGAAGTCACGAAATTGGTCGGTGATCAGCAGCAATTGTTAATCCCTTCTTCATTCGATATTCAACACAGTATTCTTCAAGTTGGTCAACCGATGTACAGCATTTATGTGGTTCAGCAGGACGGAATCCTATCACAAGCAGATATTGATGCTGGTGCTGCCATGTATGGAACGCAGTCAGCCGGTGATCCTCGTTATGTGGATGCGAATGGCGATGGCGTTATTGATGCAGACGACCGCGTATTGGTAGGACATCCTAACCCTGATTTTGTATGGGGTATTACGAATGACCTTCGTTATAAAAACTTTGATTTAAGCTTTTTATTTCAAGGACAATGGGGTGGAAGCTTATACTCGCTCTTAGGTAGAGCATTAGGACGTACGGGACAGGGTACAGTGGATAATGCGCTTGGATTCTATCGCGACCGTTGGAGAACGGAGGAAGATCCTGGTGAAGGCAGAGTAGGGAAGGCTTATTCAACATTCGGACGTATTAAGAACACGGATTGGTTGTACTCTTCAGACTACTGGAGATTGAGACAAGTAACCTTAGGCTACAATTTCAAGGATCTACGTATTGGTGGATCAACAATTCTACCTAACGGCCGCCTATATCTATCCCTTGAGAATTACTGGGGTGGAGATAAATACGATGGCGGGGTAAACCCGGAAGCTGCAAACACCAATTTAAGTGGAAGCTCCACTTATATGGAAGCGGGTGATTATGGTGGCCTAGCATTACCGAAAACTATAACCTTTGGTATTAACTTGACATTTTAAGCGATGAAGAAATTATTTTATATACTATTAGGCGTCAGCCTTTTGAGTTCTTGCGATATGGAATTGGATCAACAACCAATCTCCGCCGCAACATCAGAGACTTTTTTCCAAACAGCCCACGACTTTAACCAAGGTCTAAATGCTGTTTATGCGGTAACCCGAGGTTATCCAGATAGGCTGTTGAACCTCTCGGAAACTCGTTCGGATAATCTTTACGCCGTGTCTGACGGTGGAGTTCGTGACTGGGAAGGAATCAATAGTTTTCACCGAACTATTGCTTCCAATCCCTACGTAGTGGATGCATGGCAAAGCAATTACACCGGTATTTTCAGAGCCAACAATTACCTTGAGCAGCTCCAAAATAAGGGTGAGGCGGTAATTACTGATCAAGCGGTACGCAACAGGATGGAAGGGGAAGTGCGATTCCTACGTGCCTTCTTTTACTTTGATTTATTACGCTACTTCGGAAAACTACCTATCATCGATAAAGTTGTTTCAAACAATGAAGCGATGGAGATACCTAGAAGCGCACCTGCAGATGTCTATAGCCTTATTATTAGTGACCTAGAGCGAGCAATCGAGACCCTTCCTGCACCTAGCGGATATGCCACGGCAGATAAGGGCAGAGCCAATAAATTCTCTGCAAAAATGCTTTTGGGATTGGTTTATATGACGCGTTCGGGGCCTGCGTTGGATGTAGAAGGCGCAGGGTTGGGAAGCAATGAGTGGAGCAAAGCATTAGCGCAATTCAATGATATCATCCAAAGCAATGAGTTTGCTTTCCTGAATAGCTACTCGTCGATTTTTAACTATGATAATGAAAGAAACAAAGAGGTTATATTTAATATCGAATATTCGAGTGGAAGTACACCGATCGTGGGAAGTACTTTCCCATGGGTTTTGGTTCCCGACACCTGGTTTCAATCTCTTGGTTTCGGAACGCAGGGTGGTTTAATGATCCGCCCGGTTGCAGAAGACTTATTGGCGAAATATGTCGACGAAGATGTTAGAAAGAGCTTTAGTATCCAAAATGGATATACTTACGGTAATGTGGTGGAGCCTCGTTCGTTTATCAAAAAGTTTGTAGACATCACGAAAGTTCCTAAAACCAGTCGGACAGACTGGCCAATTAACTTTATTGTTTATCGTTATACCGACCTGCTATTATTGAAGGCTGAGTGTATATTGAATGGTGCGGCAGGAAATCAAGCGACCGAAGTAGATGCGGTAGTTAATCAGGTGCGCGCTAGAGCAGGGCTTACAACAACCTTATCAGGCGTAACGAAGGCACAGTTACTAGAAGAGCGTCGAAGAGAACTGGTAGGCGAAGGTACGCGCTGGTTTGATTTGATTCGTTCCGGACAAGTGGAAACTATCATGAAAGCCTGGATCGCCAAAGAGGACGTTCAGAATCAAATGGAAGACTTTAAGAAAGAATATATTCTTTATCCAGTGCCACAGTCAGAGCTTGACACAAAGCCTGGACTGTATCAACAGAACCCAGGATATTAATCCAATTGCATCCAATTACTTTTTTTATAAATACTAGCTTAATTTGTAAGGCTGTCCGATTTAATCGGACAGCCTTTCTTCTTAATTCCAGCTTTTCATCATCGTTGGGAACTTCTTTTTCTCAATGTTCATCCTTGAAATTTCAATGTTATTTAATTCTCGACCGATAGACGCCACAAGATGTGGTTATTTTTCTGTCGAATTGATTTGTGTAAAGTATTGGTATTAAAGTTTTTAAATTAAAAATGCAGGATAGGGCAAGACACACCCAGTAGGTTCAATTTTATATCTTGTATGTCGAGAATGTGCCAAGCAGGCTATTCTGACCTATGTTTTGTAAACCTTAAGCGCAAACCTATTCTGATGAAGAAGTATTTATTAATCGGTGTATTATTGCTCTCATGCATAAGCATGTCTTTCTCACAAGATAAAGCATGGACCTCCTCGAAACAACCCTTGAGAGAGGTGGAAATATTAAAGAAGAAAATTAAGAAACCGGTATTCGCAAACCGAGATTTCCTTATTACTGATTTTGGAGCGATTGCCGATGGGCAAACTAAAAATACGGCTGCATTAAAGAAAGCTATCGAAGCCTGCAGTGAGGCCGGTGGAGGCCGTGTTGTAGTACCGGAAGGTACATTCCTCACTGGAGCCATTTATTTGGAGAGCAACGTCAATTTACATTTATTGAAAGGCTCGACCCTGCTGTTTAGCCGAGACAGCTCCGATTATCCTATGGTATTTACCCGTTGGGAAGGCATGGAGTGCATGAATTATTCTCCATTTATCTACGCATATGAAGAAACGAACATTGCTGTAACAGGCGAAGGCTTGTTGGACGGCAATGCGAATAACGATCATTGGTGGTATTGGTGTGGCGCTAGAAAATATGGATGGCATGAAGGTCGTCCGGGTGAACAAAAGCCTGCTCGTGCTGTCTTACACCAGCAAATGGCGCAGGAAGTAGATCCAAGGAAGCGGATATTTGGAGATGGACATTTTCTGCGACCTAATTTCATTCAACCGTATCGCTGTAGTAATGTATGGATCGAAGGCGTCAAAATGATTAATTCGCCTATGTGGAATCTCAATCCAGTGCTTTGCGATAATGTGCTGATCGAAAATGTAAAAGTGGTTAGCCATGGACCTAATAACGATGGCTGCGACCCGGAAGCCTGTAGCAATGTATGGATTATCGGTTGCTTCTTCGATACGGGCGATGACTGCATCGCTATCAAATCCGGTCGCGATGAAGATGGTAGAAATATCGGACGGCCTGCGGAGAATCATATCATCGAGAACTGTACAATGCACGAAGGGCATGGTGGTGTTGTGATTGGCAGTGAAATCGCAGGAGGTGCAAGAAACATCTATTCATTAAACAATGTTATGGATAGCCCCAATCTAGACCGTGCGCTCCGAATAAAGACAAGCTCGAGTCGAGGAGGTACTATTGAAAACGTGTTTTTCTACAACACCAAAGTAGGACAGTATCGCGAAGCTGCAGTTCGTTTCAATATGTTCTATGAAAAACCAGGCGATCATATTCCAACAATTCGCAATATCTGGGTTGAAAATCTCGAAGTCACTAAGGGAGGAAAGTATGCAGTATTATCCAGAGCATATCCCGAATCGCCAGTAACCAACTTCACCATGATCAACTGTACAATCAATGGGGTGGAAAAACCTTATCAGGTAGATCATTTGAAAAATGTAAAACTTAAGAATGTAAAAGTCAATGGAAAACCGTTGACAGAATTGAAATAGCTATGCAGAAGTGGAAGTTTTGGTTAGGGATTGGGCTGATGAGTTTTTCATCAGTTGCGTTCGCACAACAAAAAGAAACCAACGAACAAATACGTTCATTGCATTATACAGCAGATGCCGGAGATTTTTTGCTCAAAAAGGGGAAGAATAGATTCAATAGAGCACTCTATGGCGACAATCGGGCTTCGCGCGTCGAGGCTGGCGATTTACCTGAATTCGCACTATATCTACCCGGAATGGGCGGTAATCTGCAGTTTGTATTACAGCGTGGCAAAGAACGAAAGAAACTGAACGATGCGGATCATATCGAAACGCGCTATCGTGCCGGCGCGATGGTCTATACAATTAAAGACAAGTTAATTGGCAGTGGCGAACTAACGCTATATCTACTTGCGCAAGCTGAAGAAGAAGGGTTAGTACTTAAAATAAGTGGTAGAAACGTAGCAAAAGACGCAGGTCTTTATGCAATTTACGGAGGTGCAAGTGGAACACGATTTAGCCGAAATGGCGATATTGGCGCAGATCCTGAATCAGGATTCTATTTATTGCCGGAATACGCTAGTAAGAATAAGATCCATATTCAAGGCAATGCATTCGACTTGCAATACTTGGGTCGCAAAGAAGAAGAGCAGCATACTCAGGGTAGTTTTTCGGACGGAGCTATCGTTAAACTAAGCAATGCTACAGCTTTAGTTAATTTAGCGCAATTGCCCAACGCTGATCCAAATGGAAGCCCAATCTTGTATGGTTATTTTGCTAATCTTAATACATCACATTGGCTGGAGATTTCTAAAGGGAAATTAGCGAAAGAGAAGTCAACTGCCGAATTGACCAATGTATTTGATAAAGCAGAAGCAAAGCGACAAACGTTGCTGAGTAGAGTGCAGTTGCAAACGCCAGATCCGTATTTAAATAACCTTGCAGGAGCTTTAGTGACAGCGGCAGACGGAATTTGGGAGTTCCCGACCTATCTACATGGGGCCGTGGCATGGAGAATGCCGCTGAATGCTTGGCGTGGCGCTTATATCGCTGATGTTTTGGGATGGCACGACCGAGCTAGAGCGCATTTTGATGCCTATTCAAACTCTCAAGTAACTGAGCCAGCACAAGGTCCGGTCGTAATGGATACGGCATTGCACCTCGCACGACATTTAGAAGAGATCGGAACAGCGATGTTCTCAAGCGGCTATATCTCCAGAAATCCCAACAACAATAAAATTGCACATCATTACGATATGAACCTGGTCTTCATCGATCAATTACTGACTCATTTTGACCATACTGGGGATAAAGCTTACATAGCGAAGATGTGGCCAACACTGGAGCGTCATCTCGCATGGGAGAAGCGTAATTTCGACCGTGACAGAGATGCTTTGTATGATGCCTACTGTGCAATATGGGCGAGTGATGGGCTGCAGTATTCGGGGGGCGGAGTAACACATACCACCGCTTATAACTTGCGTTCCAACCGTATGGCGGCCAAGTTAGCATCCATCATTGGGAAAAACCCAGAACCCTATCAAAAAGAAGCAGAGGCTATTGAGAAGGCGCTGTATAGCAGATTGTGGCTTAAGGATAAAGGTCATTTCGCAGAATTTCAGGATGCTTTGGGGAATAAATTGCTTCATGATAGCCCCGGCCTTTGGACAATCTATCACGCTGCTGATGCACGATTTATGAATACCTTCGAGCATTATCAACAAACGCAGTATGTGCACAACCATATCCCCAGAATTCCCATACAGGTCGACGGATTTGATGATCATAACTTACATACCTTGTCGATCACCAACTGGCAACCCTATACATGGTCGATAAATAACATCGCTCTAGCTGAAAACCTCCATGCGGCGCTGGCATTCTGGCAAGCCGGACGTCAAGAGGATGCTTATGAGTTATGGCGAAGCAATTTACTGGAAAGCATGTACTTTGGGAAGAGCCCGGGAAACTATCACCAGCTATCACATTATGACGCTTTCCGGGGTGAGCTCTATCGGGACTTCGCCGATCCTATCGCTATGGCCGCAAGAACACTAGTGGAAGGGCTCTTCGGCGTGCAACCTCACTTGCTCGATGCGGAAATTAGTATCCGCCCGGGTTTTCCAATAGAATGGAAAGAGGCCAGTTTAGCACTCCCACAATGGACATATCAATATAGCAAAAGCAGCAATGAATTAAAGCTGCACTTCAAACATAACTATGATATCGAAACGAAACTGAAACTAGAGATACCTTCGTCTTTTCTACACGTGCAGTCGGTAAAAGTCAATGGCCAACAGGTGGATTGGAAATACAAAGATGATGCTGTTAATCAGCCAATCCTTCTAATCAGTACGCCAAAAGGCAAGGACTTTCAAGTTTCAATTACAGGAAATGGTCTGTGGGAATTGCCACAAGAAACTAATTTTCAGATTGCCTTAAAGGACACATGGACGATTCCTTTGCAAGCCCAGCAAGAAATTGCGGAGATAAAAGATCCTCAACAACTCATAAAGAATCAACAGGGCAAGCTCATTACATTCAATCCGAAGGTTAGAAAAGGTACTTTTTTCGTACGAACAAACGCCGATCAAACGAACGTGTGGCGTGCAGTGAATGTAGATTTGATCCAACCGATTCAACAGGAATGGAGTAAGCAAGGTGATGATTATGTCTTGAAGTTGAAAAATCGGAGTACTAGCTCGCAAGAGCTTAAGGTGACATTGGGAACTTGGAATGAACAACTAGACCTGGGAGCCAATCAAAGCAAAGATTTGAAACTCCCTTTAGAAGAGCTGACAAGGGGCACCAATGAGATTGAATTGTCGCTGGGTGACTATAGCTGGAAGACGCATCTAACGGATTGGGATTTACCAGCCCAAGGAAATGTCATTGTTTGGGATATGGGAAGACATTATAATGCAAGAGCGCAGGAGATATTTCAACAAAAATACCTGAGCCCAAGGCCTGAAGGTCCTACCTTGCAGCTGCCCTGGCAGGGTATTGGCAATTGGTGCTATCCTTTGACCACAGCAAACATCGACGACACCGGTTTGATGGCAGCGAGAACCGAAAGCAAACTAGCCGTTCTCGATATCCCATTCTTAATTGCTAACGATCAAAAGAATATTCTGTTCACCAGTCAGTGGGATAACTATCCAACTCAAGCATCTTTTCCAGTAAGCATTAAAGCTAAAAAGGCCTATGTATTGCTAGCAGGGTCAACTAACCCTATGCAATCGCAGATGGACAATGCGGTATTATCGGTTCAATATACCGACGGAACTTCCGATAGCCTAGTCCTTAAAAACCCTACAAATTATTGGCCAATCGAACAAGATTATCTCGACGATGACAAGGCTTTTGATTTGCCCGATGATGAGATTCCATATCGCATCAAATTAAAAGATGCGAAAGTGTTTAAGGCCGGGACTTTGGCAGAATACGGATCTATTAAGGGTTTCAGTACACGCGCAATAGAAGGAGGCGCAGCCACTTTATTAGATCTACCGTTAAACCCCGATAAAGAGGTGAGTTCCGTCCAGCTAAGAGCTCATACGAACGACGTAGTCGTTGGACTAATGGCAATCAGCTTCCTGCAATAAATATCGGATTAGATTATAAACTAAAATATCGAGACTCGAATAAAAGAATAAATCATGATAAAAAAGCTTAAGATCCAATGGATAGGGATGGCGCTTTGTTTCTTTGTTCAGCCGTTAACAGCGCAGACAAAGATCGACAGAAAGGCAGTAGTAGAACGCCATCAGGTACAAAATACAAGTATGGATACGCTTGCCTCGCTAACTGTAGGAAACGGGCAGTTCGCCTATACAGTCGATGCCACCGGAATGCAATCTTTTCCAAAATATTACCAAAAAGGTGTTTCACTAGGCACGCAAAGTGAATGGGGATGGAATAGCTTCCCAAATACCGGGCAATATAAGTTTGAAGAAACGTTGAAAGCCTACGACTTCAACAATGATGGTAGAAATGCGCTTTACAGTATTCAAAACAAAGAGGGTCGTGCAAAAGAAGCGACGGAGTATTATCGTGTTAATCCTCATCGCATTCAGTTGGGAAATGTGGGATTGCAGATCACGCTGAAAAACGGCAAAACTGCTGCTGTGGAGGATATCAAACAGATCAAGCAAGTTCTCAATCCTTGGACGGGAATCATTGAAAGCCATTTTACAGTAGAAGGGACACCGGTAAAAGTGCTAACGGCAGGAGATCCCGTATTAGATAAAGTTGCGGTACATGTTAATTCGGAATTGGTTAGTCAAGGAAAAATTAAAGTATTCGTCCGCTATCCATTTCCTACGAGCACCTTCTTAGATGAAGGAGCTTATTATGAACATCCCGAGAAACATCAGTCGAACATTATTGCTCAGCATGCTAAGTCGGCGGTATTATCGCATAAGTTGTCAAGCATAGAATATTTTACGCTATTGAACTATACGAATGGAAAAATTACCTCTGCAGGTCAGCATGAATTTGTTTATCAACCTGCTGGAACATCGGATAACTTCGACTTCATCTTCACCTTCAGCAAGAATAAAACAACAGAAAACCAGGGGGATACTTATCAGCAGCTGGCAGGTCGCAGTAGAGAAGCTTGGAGATCTTTTTGGCAAAGTGGTGCAGCGGTTGATTTCGAAGGTAGCACAGACCCTAGAGCAAAAGAATTAGAACGCCGCGTGGTGCTGTCGCAGTATCTAACGAAAGTGCAATGCACGGGTGATAACCCACCACAGGAAACCGGATTAACGTTTAACAGCTGGTACGGCAAACCGCATACAGAAATGCATTGGTGGCATTCTGTGCACTTCGGCTTATGGGGCAGACCAGAGTACTTGGAGAAATCCTTAGGTTATTATTTCAATACGCTGGAAAAAGCGAGAGCACTCGCGAAAAGACAAGGCTATAAGGGCGTGCGTTGGATCAAGATGACGGATCATGAGGGAAATGAAAGCCCATCGTCGGTAGCCGCTTTCTTAATCTGGCAACAACCACACTTGATTTATCTTGCCGAAATGGCCTATCGCCATAACCAGGACCCGGAAGTCATTAAGAAATACAGCAACCTGGTCTTTGAGACCGCGACGTTCATGGCCGACTTTGCAGAATACGACAAAGCAAATGATCGCTATAATCTCGGTCTTGGCGTCATCCCTTCGCAGGAAGTGTTCCGTGCCGCGGAAACTCGGAATCCGAATTATGAATTAGCATACTGGGACTGGGCACTACGCATTGCTCAGGAATGGAAGAAACGCTCAGGCCTGCCAATTGATAAGGATTGGCAAGACGTGATTGACAAGCTTGCCAAATTGCCACAACAAGACAACATTTATCTCGCTACAGAAACAGCAACAGACTCCTATACCAATCCAAAATGGAGGACAGACCATCCTACGGTGTTGGCAGCATTGGGTATGGTGCCTGAATCTCCAAAACTGGATAAGCAAGTTCTAAAAAATACGCTGGACACTGTTTGGAAAACCTGGTTTTGGGATGAAACATGGGGCTGGGATTTCCCAATGGTCGCTATGTCAGCCGCTAGGCTCAAGTTGCCAAATAAAGCTCTCGATGCGCTATTTATGAATATACAGACCAATACATATTTAAAAAATGGTCACAACTATCAAGATGGGCGACTTCGTATTTACCTCCCAGGAAATGGAGGGGTATTGGCGGCCGTAGCCATGATGGTTGCCGGTTGGGACGGAGAGGAACAGGAATTTCCGGGCTTCCCGAAAGACGGAGCTTGGAAAATTAAGGCCGAAGGATTTAAGAAAATGCCATAAAAAATGAAGAAGAACTTGATTATTAGCGCTTGTATGATAGGCTTATTGAGCCTGAGCGCCAGTGCACAAACCTTTACAACAAAGAAAAAAGTATTAGCGCAAATGCGTACCGCGAATAGCTATTTCATGAAGAAATGGCCAGACCCGCATAAGCGAATTGTCACCAATAAAGAGCGTGCAGCAAATATCTGGACGCGTGGTGTTTATTACGAAGGATTAATGGCGTTGTATAGCATGGATCCTCAAAAAGCATATTACGATTATGCGGTGACTTGGGGCGAAAAACATGATTGGAAACCTGTGAGAGGCGAAGTATATACAAGACATGCTGATAACCAGAATTGCGGCATGACCTATATCGATCTTTATCGCCTAGATCCAAAGCCTGAGCGGATTGCCGCGATTAAGGAAAATATTGACTCCATAATACGTAGTGATAAATATACTGATTGGACCTGGATAGATGCTATTCAAATGGCGATGCCGATTTTCGTCAAACTTGGGGTGACCTATAAAGACAGCAAATATTTCGACGCCATGTACAAAATGTATCATCACATTAAGTACGTAGAGGGAGGTAGGGGTTTATATAATCCAGAAGATAAAATCTGGTGGCGTGATAAGGACTTTCTGCCCCCTTATAAAGAACCGAATGGGGAGGACTGCTATTGGTCTCGAGGAAACGGATGGGTGTTGGCGGCATTGGCTTTAGTTCTGAAAGAGCTACCAAAATCAGACCCGCATTATGCCGAATACAAGCAAGATTTTATTGATTTGGCAACTGCAGTTGCTCCGTTGCAGCGAAAAGATGGCTTTTGGAATGTGAGTCTCCATGATCCAAATCATTATGGGGGCAAAGAGGCTAGTGGTACAGCACTCTTTGTTTATGGAATGACTTGGGGAGTAAATGAGGGAATATTAGATAAAAGCACATTCCTTCCTACCATTGAAAAAGGTTGGATGGCTATTAGCAAGGAGTCTATTCAGCCCAATGGTTTCTTGAGCTATGTACAATCGACCGGTAAAGAACCAAAAGATGGACAACCCGTCTTGAAACATAAAATGCCAGATTTCGAAGATTACGGTTTAGGCTGCGTCCTATTAGCTGGAACCGAAATACATCGACTTCTAGAGAAATAAAACCTATTGAAAAGAAAAGAATAACTAACCAAAAATTACAAACAATATGAAATATAAGTCGACCAATCAAAGACTGTCCAAGTTCCTGGGCTTGTCTTTGATGTTCCTCATGTTGCTGTTCTCGACTGCGTATGCGCAGCAGAGTACCTTGCAGGGACATATCTTGGATGATCAGAACAACCCCATACAGGGGGCGAGCGTTCAGGTGAAAGGAAAGCAAGCTAGTGCGCAAACTGATGCTACAGGTAAATTTGAAATAGCGGCCCAAACCGGAGATGTTCTACAGATTTCTTATGTAGGATTTGAATCTAGGGAATATACCGTTGCCTCAACCGCAAACATTCGGATTCAACTTACCTCTGATGAACAGAACCTCGACGAGGTCGTGGTCATTGGTTATGGAACGAGTCGTAAAAAAGACTTAACAGGTGCCGTGGGTTCGATTAAAGGTACGGAAATACAGCAAATACCTGTGACAACGGCAGCCCAGGCGATTACCGGAAAGATTGCTGGGGTGAACGTGGTCACACAAAGTGGTGCACCTGGTGCAGGGGTGAATATCCTTGTTCGTGGTGGTACATCGATTACAGGTTCTACCTCGCCGCTTTATGTCGTCGACGGCTTTGTTATGGATGACGCTCTAACAAAAATCGATATACAAGATATCGAGAATATCGATATCCTCAAGGATGCGTCGGCAACAGCAATCTATGGTGCCCGCGGTGCAAATGGAGTGGTCTTAATCAGCACAAAGTCTGGTGCTGCCGGCCGTACTTCGCTGGATTATAACGGTTATGCAAGTTTTGAAGGTCTGAGCAAAAAGCTGGATCTGCTATCTGTGGAAGACTATGTCAAATATCAATATGAATTTCAGACCTTGGGGGGGAATCAACGCGCCTACGCACAGATGTATGGTGGCGACCCTGCAGCCCCGGATTTTGCATCGACAGCATATCAACGCATTCACAGTGACTATGCAAACCGTGCTGGCATCGACTGGCAGGATGAGGTCTTTGGCGGTCAAGCCGTATTGCAGAACCACAACCTCAATTTGTCTGGCGGAAATGAGAAAACCAAGTTTATGGTTTCTTACAATCATACTGGGCAGGACGGTATTCTTGCAAAATCTGGCTTCAAACGGAATAGCGTAAGAGCGAAGGTAGACCATCAATTGAATAAAGCTATTCAATTGAATTTCAGCTCTATGTTACAAGATGCACAGACCGAAGGCGGTGGTTCTTTAGGAGGGATGTTGAAGATGTCAATCTTACAACCAGCAACCGGTGGTGTCCGTTTTACCGATGAAGAACTTCTTTACTCTGACATCGCAGAGGAATTGCAGGCTATAAACTCGCAATATGACGTTTATAACCCTATTATTATGAATGATGCATTGAATCGCTTGAGAGCGGCGCGCTTAGCGAATGTAAATGCTGGTGTGAGCATTAAATTCTTGCAAGACTTCACTTTCCGTAGCTCAGGAACTTATCAATGGGAACAAACAAGAAATGATTTCTGGGATGACGGACGAACAATGAATGCTCGTAATAATCGCGGACCGTATGGCTCCATCCGCAATGCGGAAGGTTATGAATGGCAGTGGACAAATACGGTGTCCTGGTTAAAAGATTTAGGCAAGCATCATTTGAACCTATTGGCAGGTCATGAAGTTCGTTATGAGGAAAGCCAAGGATTGGGTCATAGCTATTACGAATTCCCGGAAAGCAACTTTGGATTAAAAGATGTCAGTTTAGCGGGACGCACCGAGCGTGGCGAGTCTGACGCAAGTCGCTATGGTCTAGTGTCCGGCTTCTTCCGCGCAATCTATAATTTCGATGATCGATTCCTAGTCACTGGTACAGTGCGCTCAGATGGAGTTTCAACTTTCAATACAGGGAACAAATGGGGAGCATTTCCCTCGGCATCTGCCGCATGGAACATACACAACGAAAGTTTTATGAAAGATCAAACATTCATCAATCAGTTAAAACTGAGAGTAGGATACGGTACGACAGGTAATGATCGCATTGGCAGTACGCGCTATGCAACTCTCTACGGATCTACGGTCGTTGCAATGGATAATTCCGTGTTGGTAGGTGTTAAACCATCTGGCACCTTGGGAAATCCCAATTTACGATGGGAGAAGACCCAAACAACAAACCTAGCTTTAGATGCAATTTTCTTCAACAACCGTTTGATGTTCACGGCTGATGTCTATCAGAACGAATCAAAAAACCTGTTACTGGAAGCCAATATTCCAACTTCGACAGGCTACAGTAAGCAATTTCAAAACGTCGCAGCATTGCAGAACCGAGGTGTCGAATTGAGTTTATCCAGCGTCAATATCAAGAAAGATGACTTTCAATGGAGAAGCAGCCTCAACATGACGTTCAACCGTTCCAAAGTAACCAGTTTATTCGGAAGCGCCGGAACGGATCGTATGATTACTTCTTATGAATCTAGAGTTAGTTTCTTGACGGAGGTTGGAGGACCTGTTAGCACATTCTACGGATATCGTTATGACGGCGTATATACCACCGACGATTTCGATCAACAAGCCGATGGTTCGTATAAACTGAAAGACGGTGTTGCCTCATTAAAAGGAAAGAACCGAGCGAGCATCAAACCGGGAGATGTTAAGTATCTACCTACTGCTGGTCAAACCGATGCTAACGGCAATCCAGTTTGGTCAGCAGATGATCGTACAGAAATCGGAAGGGCAGAGCCTAAATTCTTTGGCGGATTAAATAATGAGTTCGCTTATAAAAGTTTCGATTTAAGTATTTTCTTGAATTTTGCCTATGGGCACCAAGTGTTCAATATGAATACCCAACGTTTTATGGGGCCATATTTGCCGAACCAAAATTCTATGGGTATCATGAACAATCGATTCACACTGATCGACCCAAATACAGGATTGGAAACGAAAGATTTAAATCGCCTAGCAGAATTGAATCCAAATCAGGCCGACGAAAGACAGATTTGGAGCTTAAACTCGCCGAACAATATTGCGATTTCCGATCCTATAGATTATTATCTGGAAGACGCGTCCTTTTTGCGTATAAATAACATTACGCTAGGATACACGCTGCCAAAAACTTTAACTCAACAAGCCAAGATTCAACGCCTTCGTGTGTATCTAACGCTGAATAACATCCATACGTTCACCAATTATTCGGGATATGACCCCGAAGTTGCTGCTAGCGGATCCTTGCTGACCCGTGGCGTCGATAACTCGGCTTATCCGAGAACAAAGAGTGTGGTTGCGGGATTGAATCTATCATTCTAATGAATATCATCATGAAAAAAATATCCATCATATTAGGACTTGCGATTGCTCTTAGTAGTAGTTCTTGTAAGGATTTCCTGGAATTGCCATCAGAAAAGGACTTCGATAGCTCAACGATTTTTGAAGATCCAGGGAAGGTCGAAATGGCCATATTAGGAGCCTATACCAGTACTTTCAATGCCGAATTATTTTATCAATTCGGAATGGGTACTGACGAATGTATTTCAACAGAGGGCGAGACAAACTCAAAGAATCAAGTGTCGAATTATGTATATAGTCCGGCTATCGCGCCCAACTCCACTTATAGTGCGATGTACGCAGGCGTTGAGCAAGCGAATGTATTGATCAAAAATATCCCTTTGATGTCGGTATCAGATGAAGCGACAAAAAAGAAATTAGACGGCATCCTCGGTGAAGCGTACGCCATTCGCGCGAGCAATATGCTCAATGTCGTTCGATATTTTGGCGACGCCCCTTACCCGACGATCCCTGTGGTAGATATGCCGAACTTTTCATCGTCGCGTGTTAGCCGCGATACCATTATTGACGGCTGTGTTGATGATTTGCAGAAGGCGATTAGCCTCTTGCCTTGGAAAGGGGAGTCTGGTCTGCCTGTAGAGCGTATTTCTAAGAATGCTGCATATGGGTTGTTGGCTAGGGTTGCTCTTTATGGGGCTGGATATTCCTTGCGTTGGGACTTGAACTCCTATGCGGCTTCTTCAGTGAAATTAGCAAAACGCACGGATGCGAATCGCATCCAAGAACTTTACACTATAGCGCGCGATGCTTGTAAAGCTATTGTCGATCGTGGCGAAAATACGCTGGTTAGCTACGAGAGCATTTTCAGAGATTTAGTAAACGGAAGATACAATAATGAGAGTATGTATGAATACGGGCAAAAGACTGCCGATAGGAACGAGCTGCGATTAGGTTATACCAATGGCATCTTCGCACATACCAATTCATTCTATAACAAATCGCAGCCAGCCATGGCGGCATTTCCGACTTATTATTTTGAGTTTGCTGAAGGCGATACCCGCCGAGATGTAACGATTGCGAATTATTCCTTAAGTGCTGATAGCTTGCACCAAATGAATACCTATGCAAGCAATAGCATTGGCAAATTTCGTGTAAACTGGAAGGGAGATGTTGGTGTTTCGGCAGCACAACGCGATATCAACTGGATACACTTACGTTATGCAGATGTCCTGCTGATGTATGCGGAAGCGGAAAATGAATTAGCAAATGGTCCAACGCCGGTTGCGAAAGAGATGTATGAAAAAGTACGCTTGCGAGCATTCAATCAGGATCGCAGCAAGATAGGGCAGACGCCATCCGATTACCAATCTTTCTTGGATGCTATTATTCAGGAGCGCAAACTCGAATTGGGATTCGAAGGATGGAGACGAACCGATCTGATTCGCTGGGGCGTGCTGACGGAAAAACTTACGGCTGCGAAAATGGACTTAATGGATCTTGCAAACCACAGCGGCAAGTACGCGTCGGTACCTAGATTCCGCGCTTATTTAAAAACTGCAGCTAAAGTCTTCAACGATCCGGCGGTTGCTTTAGCTTTCGAAGGATTTGTGACGGAGCCCGATGCAGCAAAAAAGGCAGACCTTGCGGCAAAGAAATATACGCTGCTTGATATGTATAGCGCCAATTCAGCATTTTACGCTAATGCATTAACGGCAAATGCTACTTGGGTACAAAATATATTCAGAGGGTTAGAAAAGAATAAAGTAGAACTGTTGCCGTTGAGTACTGCGACCATGGATGCAAATCCAGGATTGCAAGGACAACAGCATCCGCTGTACTAAAGTTTGATGAAAATGACACTTACCATAAAACGGGAATTATTAATAAGCAGCTTGATAACCTGCTTATTACTGATTCCTTTTCTTCAGGTATCGGCACAAAAATCGAATATGCCGCTATATGAGCAAGTTGCACAGTCAGAGATGAAACGTTTCCCCGAATTGTGGCAATTAGATCACGGCAAGCGACTTTATTTTGCGTATTCCCAAGGCTTAGGTGCACTTGCCTTTTATAAACTGTATGAGAAAACGAAGAACGAAGTTTACTTCAATTATGTAGAAATGTGGATGGATAGTCTCATTGATAATAAGGGCGAAATCTATTTATACAAGCCGGAGGACTTCCATCTGGATTTTATCAATCCAGGGAAATTGCTTTTTTCCCTGTACGAGAAAACAAAGAAGGAGAAATATGCTTTGGCAATAGAAAAACTTATGGATCAGCTAAAGAAGCAACCACGTACTCCCGATGGGCTATTTTGGCATAAGGATATTTATCCGAATCAAGTTTGGCTGGACGGCCTATACATGGCGTCTCCCTTTTTGACGTCCTACGCCAAGTATAAAAATGAACCAAAATATTATGATGAAGCGCTAAACCAGATATTAGGGGCTGCAAAACATTTATACGATCCGAAAACTGGCTTATATTATCATGCTTGGGATGCAGCGAAAGTGCAACCATGGGCCAATCCTGTAACAGGTCAATCGCCTAGTTTTTGGGGACGAAGCATAGGTTGGTGGTTTATGGCATTGGTTGACGTGTTAGACGACTTACCCAATGATAATCCGCGAAGAGAAGATGTATTAAAGATCATTCGTGATCTTGCCGAGGTCCTGCCAAGATATCAGGACGATGAGGGACTCTTTTGGCAAGTGTTGGATAAACCGAAAGTTGACAAGAATTACCAGGAAGCATCGGTCAATAGCATGTTTTTGTATGCTTTTGCGAAGGCAGTAAACAGGGGATATATAGCGCCGGAATACAGGAAGGTCGCAGATGGAATTTTATCGGGCTTGCAAAAAAAGCTATTGCTAAAAGACAAGGATGGCTCTTGGAACTTACATCAATGTAATGCTGTCGCTGGTTTAGGCGGCAGTGGAAATCGCGATGGAAGTTTTGATTACTATGTTAATGAGCGAATTCGTTCCAACGATATTAAAGCGACTGCACCCTTGATTATGGGGTTGATGGAAATGGATAAATAATATTGAGAAAAAAGAAAGGGGCCAATGTTATAAGTTTGGCCTCTTTTTTAATATATCTAATTGTCTATTTTCTCACGCAGCGAACGCTAGCTAAGCGAGCTGAGCTCATCGTTTGGTTTTGCAGTATCATGGCTTGATTAGTGCTGTAAGACAAAGTCGCAAAAGTTCCGGGAGTTTTTGTTCTCCAATAACCTTTTGTACTTGTGTACCAGAAAGCGCTATTCGGATAAAAATCCATGGTGTTGGCACTGCTGGATAATTTATAGCCGACGGGGGTAAAAATCAGATTTCCGTGAGGATGACCAGGATAGCCCTCGGCTGTAGTCGTTGGGATAATGTACATATACCAATTGGAGCCTTCTACACCTATATTTTTGGACGTTAAGTTTCTTAACTCATTCACTTGCGCAACCGTCGGTAAATCCCAAGTGCCCTCCGGATACATCAATTCACAAAGATTCTTCCCTGTCGATCCGATTGAATATACATCACTCGTAAAATAATCCGTTGTCGGAACGCCTGCTGTCGTTCTATATAGAGGATTGTCGTAACGCATTTTATATTGCCAAAGTTCCGCAGGTGTCAATTTACCATTGGCATCCCTCCAGGTATTACTTCTTGCCCATTTTGTTGCACCTATAGTTATGGCCGACTCAACCAGTCTGATCGAAACAAAATAGCTTTTTCCAGGCATAGCAACAAAGGTTGGGAATTCAAATGTTTTACCATAAAAGTGTCGTTCAACGTATCCGATAGATCCATCAGCGTCTGCCAAACGTTGACTGGTTATTTTCAATGTGTCAATGGATACAACCAAACTGCGTGAGGTTGCTCCGTCAGTTGGGGTGTAGAAAGTGTACCTTCGCTTGGTATTCTCGTCCAACACCGTGTCAACATCTAAGGGGACTTGATAAGCCGCGTTATGATGAACATATACGTTTTTAGTAGCGATCGCTGTAGAAATATTTTGCAAGGTGGCATCGCTCAATCTGAAATTTCCGGATACAACTCCGCTATTGTCTTTGAATTTTACATTGGCGTGCGTAATAGGTGCAAACAGTCCACGAGAATTTACTTCCACAATAATTCGTGATGTTTTACGCGCTAAGACTATTCCGTTAATTAAGTTTTGACCGTCCTTTATATTATTAGTGGTGATGATTCCTGTTGCATAGGCGAAATCCTTACGTGTGCTTGGATTATTTCCTGTCGGATCCACTGGAACGGTACCTGTAGCTTGATTGAAGGCTGGAATAGGACTAGTATTATTGTTCGTATAAGCATACCAACGGTATTTGGTATTTCTATTTGCAGGAATGGATATCGCCGCAGTTCCGACCTTGCCTTCGGCCTGTCCCACGTAGGTGACCTGATTTCCGCTTGCGTCGGCCGTATAAAGTACCACGCGGTAAGTGGTGCCTGGCGCTAGATCGGTTGCTGTTCCAGCTGCTGTAATCCCACCTGAAGAAGACGCTCGATTTGAGGATGTGCTTATAATCCTTTTTTCTTTCTGATAGGAACTAGGCAGCTCCTCTGAAATGGTCATCATTGCATCTACGTCACCTAAGCTGACGATCTCACTTTGTACAGTTACTTTTTTTAGTTGTTCACGACTTGATCCTGACGATTTTGGCTCTCCGGAGCCACTATTTTGATCAACAGGTTCTATATCCTCTATCGCATCAAGTGGGAAGACGATCACGGTCTCATTTTTTGCTACGTAGGGCTCCTCTATTTTACTATCGGAACCTGATTTTTTACAACTCGTTAATAACAATAAGAAAGCGACTTTAAAGGTCAACAAAAAAGTGATGCGTCCATATAGAAATGAAGGGTTATTCATTGGCGTTATTAATAGATTTTGTTTTTTAGTGTTTTATTTATTGCTCGAAACTACATGTCGTAGTTCTTATAACTGCCATTTGGCGCGCTTTCCCATTCTTCAATCTTGGGCGTATTACCCGTGTTGCCGGTATTGATCGTAGCGGAGCTCGTCCCGATAGACTCTTCCATTTCTACGGTAATACAAACAATAATGGGTTGAACATATTTTAGCTTCGAGCACATAAAATTTTATTGCTGTTTAATATAATCAGTGTGATTGCGGGATTAAATGCAATAATAGATAGACTATTCGTTTAAAGCTTGTAATATTTCTTAGAGATTATTCGTTATTGAAAAATTTGTAGATAACAGGTAATAATTTTGTAGGGATTAATTTCATGTATCATTAGTTAATGAAAAATTATTATTAAGTATAAATCCCGTTTCTTTGCTATATTTTAAATATCAAAGTCTAAAAACCAACTTGTAGATCATTAATTGGTAAAGTCAATACTTTAAATTTATGAATCTCGCAATTATCCTATAAAGGAATAATTGTTTGAGTTATGTAAAATTTCACAAGAATAGAATAGCAATCGTTTGTAACGACAGGGAGATGTCTGGCTTTCTGAGAGATTTCGAAGATCTTTTTCACTCGGTTTTCAATACGCTATGAACGCAAACGATGTCGGCATCGTTTGCGTTCATTTTTCTAGTATTCCCTATTATAAATTAGGAACTTGAGTTTAGAAAATAGAAATAGACCTTTTACATCTCACCTATGCGACACAGATTTGTTTTTTCGATTTTGACTGCGATATTGATTTTCGGCATGTGTAGCTTTCTGGTTCAGGAACGGAAAAAAACCATTTGGATGATGGGGGATAGTACGATGGCGATAAAGGCGGAGAATAAGCATCCGGAAACCGGCTGGGGCGAAGCATTTGCCAATTTATTTAATGAGAACATCCGCATAGAAAATCACGCTAAGAACGGTAAGAGTACCCAATCCTTTATTAGGGAGGGACGCTGGGATTCGGTGTATCGGGGTATTCAAGCTGGCGATTACGTGTTTATTCAGTTTGGGCATAACGACCAAAAGATAACAAAGCCTAACCCGGAATTATTTATACCTCAGTATAAGGCTAATTTAGCCATGTTCGTAAAGGGGGTCAGGGAGAAGAAAGGAATTCCTATTCTGATGACACCAATTGCTCGACGCCATTTTAAAGATGGACAACTATTGGAAACGCATGGGGATTACCCCAATGCAGTTATTCGTGTAGCTGATAGCTTAGGGGTCGACTATATCGATATGACCAAAAAAACGTCACAGCTTTTAAGGAGCCTTGGCGATGGGGCATCTAAACATTTGTTTTTACATCTGGATAAGGGCCACGTAAATTATCCGAACGGCGTTGAAGATAATACGCATCTTAATAAGAATGGTGCTATGCAGTTGGCGAACATTGTTGCGGAGTCGCTTCGGGAACAGCATATCGCTTTAGCAAGCGATTTGAAACGCGCAAGCTCGTTAGCAACCTTGCCGTTGTCGGAGCAAATGGCGCGGTCCGCGATGGAAAAATTATTTCAAGACAATAGTTTTACGGATACGGTGAAGGGACCAAAATGGACTTATGATATGGGCGTGGTTCTAGAAGGAATCACGGAGGTTTGGAGAAACACTGCCGATGCACAGTACTTTAACTACGTACAGCAATGGATGGATCGATTTGTTATGGAGGACGGGCATATTCGTAATTATCGGGCCGATGAATATAATATAGATCATGTCAAGAACGGACGTACCTTATTGATGTTATACGAAGTAACCGGGAAAAAGAAATACCTAGACGCTAGTCATTCCCTATTTAATCAGTTAAAGACGCATCCACGCACCAAGGAAGGTGGGTTTTGGCATAAGAAAATTTACCCCTACCAAATGTGGTTGGATGGTCTCTATATGGCACAGCCTTTCTATGTTCAATACGCTGGAATTATGGGTTTGCCGGAGATCTATGAAGATGCAGTCAACCAGTTTACCTACATGGAAAATCATGCTAGGGATCCGCGTACCGGCTTGTTGTACCATGGTTGGGATGAATCTAAAAAAGAACGCTGGTCCAATCAGAAAACAGGTACCTCCGCACACTTTTGGGCAAGAGGGATGGGTTGGTTTTCGATGGGTTTAGTCGATGTACTCGATTATTTTCCGCAAGATCATCCCAGAAGAAAGGAACTTATTGCAATCCTTCAACGGACGATGGAGGCTGTGCGCAAGGTTCAGGACCCTAAAACAGGCGTATGGTATGATATCGTTGATCTGCCAAGCCGAGCCGGTAATTATGTGGAAGCCTCTGCGTCTAGTATGTTCGTCTATGCTATGGCCAAGTCGATTCGTAAAGGTTATATATCAAAAGCTTATCAAAAGAGTCTGGAGCGAGCATATCAAGGTTTATTAAATGAATTCGTCCGTCCTTCGGGCGATGATCGCGTCGATCTAATCAAGGTCGTGGCAGTTTCCGGTCTAGGTGGAAAAAAATATAGGGACGGAAGTTTCGACTATTATATGAGCGAACCAGTCGTTGCCAATGATCCAAAGGGTGTCGGAGCTTTTCTACAGGCTTCAGCGGAAATGGTAGCATTCCATGCGAATAGTAAACAAAAGTCTTTTCAGGTGGTATTGGATAATTATTATAATAACGAATACAAGAAGGCTGTAGACGGCTCCATGCGCCCATATCATTACCTATGGGACGGGCAGGATAATAATGGGTTTTCGTTTCTAGGAAGGGTTTTCGAAGAACAGGGAGCTGAGCTAAAGACCCTTCGCGCGGCGGGCACAAAGCATAACTTGAAAGACGCATCAGTCTACATTATCGCAGACCCGGATACGGAAAAAGAAACGGAGCGCCCAAACTACATGGATGAGCAGCAGGCGAATGAGATTGCACAATGGGTTAAGCAGGGTGGCGTGTTGGTACTTCTATTGAACGATCAGGGTAATTGCGAATTGGAGAAAACAAATTTGCTAGCGCAAAAGTTCGGTTTACAGTTTCAATTGGATAGTAAGAATCGGGTTAAGGGGAGGAACTTCGAAGAAGGTGCTATCATCATTCCTGCGGGAAATGAAGTCTTCAAGACGACTAGGAAGATCTATGTCAAGGAACTGAGTACGATTTCTGTGGAAGCTCCGGCAAAAGCCTTACTAAAACATCAGGCTGATGTGGTTATGGCGACCACAAAATATGGTAAAGGAACCGTTTTTGCCCTCGGTGACCCCTGGCTATATAATGAGTATGTAGACGGGCGTAAGCTTCCTGCAGAATTTCAGAATTTTCAGGCAGCACAGGAATTGGTTTCCTGGTTGAAAGAACAGATAAAGAAAGATTAAACAATAATATTGGATGTCAATATGATAGTAAGTAAAAATATAATCAGCGAGCTGAATGCGGCAAACGTAATTCTGCCGTCTGCTGAAAGCTTTGATTATCCGGAAAAGGTAATACAATTTGGTACTGGCGTATTGTTGCGTGGGCTACCGGACTTTATTATCCATCAGGCAAATCAGGCGGGGGAATTCAAAGGTCGCATTCTCGTTGTTCAGTCAACGGGCTCAGGTGCCGTAGAAAGCTTTGCAAAGCAAGATAATCTCTATACGTTGGCAATAAACGGTTTGGATGGCGGAGAAATTCGGGAAGAATTTGTATTGATTAATGCAATTTCCAGAGTATGTGCAGCTTCCTCTCAATGGGAGGAAATTTTAAAATCCGCCGAGAACGAGGACATGCAAATCTTGATTTCCAATACAACTGAAGTTGGGATTGTGGCAAGCGCGGATACGGTTCAAGAGATGCCGCCATCTTCCTTTCCGGGTAAGGTATGTGCCTATCTTTACCGTCGCTACAAACACTTTAATGGAGATTCGTCCAAAGGGATGGTCATTCTGCCAACAGAGTTAATAGACAATAACGGTAAGCAGCTAAAGCAGTTTGTTTTGGAGGCTGCCGACCGTTCGGGACTAGAAGCGGACTTTTTGAATTGGTTGGAAACGGCGAATGACTTCTGCGACACCTTAGTAGATCGCATTGTACCGGGGAAACTAAATGCCGAACAGCAGACAAAGGCACAGCAGACATTAGGCTACGAGGATGACTTAATGATTATGGCCGAGCCCTATTATTTGTGGGCTATCAGTTGTAATAATGAACGAACAGCTCATAAATTGAGCTTTGCTGAGCAGCATGCATCAGTCCATTTGGTACCTTCTATCAAGAACTTTAAAGAGATTAAGCTACGCCTGCTGAATGGCACGCATACCTTCAGCTGTGCTGCGGCAATAATCGCCGGATTTAAAACGGTGAAGGAAGCTATGGAGGATAATACTTTTCGGCGATTTGTGTCGAGCCTGACGGAAGAGATTATTTCCTGTATGGACGACCCGGATTTAAATAAGGAAGAGTTAGAACGTTTTGCCCGTCAGGTATTGGATCGTTTCGCGAACCCTTTCTTAGAACATCGCTGGGAGAGCATTTCATTGAACTATACGACAAAGATGCGGATGCGAAATGTCCCATTACTTTTGAAGAGCAAAGAACGAGATGAATGCCCTTTGTCGAGCATGAGTTTAGGCTTTGCTGCCTATGTACTTTTTATGCGCAGCAAGGAATCCGCTGGACAATATATACAAGACGCCTATGGTTCAAGTATCACACTTCAAGATGATCAAGCCGGGAAATTATACGCCTATAGTCAGCAGGGACATGAGGGATTAGTGAAATTATTGGAAGATCAGGATTTGTGGGGAGCAAGTTTGATGGATATCTCCGGTTTTGCAGAACAAGTGCAGCGAGACAAACATGCTATCGTACAGAACGGGTTTTTAAAAGCATTTGAAGAAAAGTAAGATCATGCAGCAAAGAATTATTCAATTGGACCCACTTGATAATGTGTTGGTCGCATTACAGGATTTATCACAGGGTGAATCTATCATTTTCCAAGGGGAGACTTATAAACTAAAAGAAGATATTCCCGCCAAGCATAAGTTTTTTATGCGTGATATGGCGGCTGGGGAGTCAATCCTAATGTACGGAGTGTTGGTTGGGAAAACGCAATACGCGGTTTCTTCGGGTGAACGCATGAGTACCGAAAATACAAAGCATGCAACGGATGGATACGCTTACAGAGCCTTTGACTATCAATGGCAGCCGCCTAACGTAGGCCGGTTCAAAGATAGAACCTTCAGAGGTTATGTGCGGTCGGATGGGCGAGTGGGGACAGCAAACTATTGGCTATTTATACCTACTGTTTTTTGCGAAAACCGAAACCTCGACCTTATTAAGGAGGTTATGCATGCGGAGCTAGGCTACTCCGTTAGTGCACCATTTCGGAATTATACGCAAGCGTTGAAAGAGGCCTATCTGAAGGGTGATGCTTTGATGAATGCTTCCTTCGACGAGTTAGCACAAGCAAAACCAGATACGCATCGTTTATTCCCGAATATCGACGGTATTAAATTCCTTACCCATCAAGGTGGTTGCGGTGGTACACGACAGGATGCTGTTGTACTCGGGAAACTCTTAGCGGCTTATGCCGATCATCCGAATGTAGCTGGTATCACCATTCTAAGTTTAGGTTGTCAAAATCTGCAACTCAAGGAACTTATAGAGGAGATCAAGGTTCGTAATCCACACTTCGATAAGCCGTTGTTCAGTTTTGAGCATCAGGAAGGATATACGGAAGAGGAAATGGTACGCTTGGCGATTGCAAAGACTTTTCAAGGCCTAGTCGCTGCCAATCAGGTCGAACGGGAAGAGGTGAGCTTAGATAAGCTGGTTTTAGGGGTGAAATGTGGAGGGTCGGACGGTTTTAGTGGCATCTCGGCAAATCCCGCTGTGGGCTATGCTGCAGACTTGTTGGTTGCTTTGGGCGGAAAGGTATTGCTCGCAGAATTTCCTGAGCTCTGCGGTGCTGAACAGAATCTGATCGACCGGACGATAGAACCTGATGCAGCGAAGAAATTTATCAGTTTGATGCAGGCTTATAGCCAATCAGCCGAACGTGTGGGCTCGGGTTTTCATATGAACCCCTCTCCGGGTAATATCCGCGACGGATTGATCACTGATGCGATCAAGAGTATGGGCGCGGTGAAAAAAGGCGGGACGGCGCCGATTGTGGATGTACTGGATTACACGGAACCAGCGCAAAAAGCAGGGTTGAGTTTGGTCTGTACCCCGGGCAACGATGTGGAAGCAACGACTGGAAAAGCAGCTTCCGGGGCAACATTGATCTTGTTCACAACGGGCTTGGGAACACCTACAGGCAACGCAGTGTGTCCAGTGATCAAGGTTTCATCGAATACTGCTTTGGCAAAGCGGATGCCGGATATCATCGATATCAATACCGGACCGGTAATCGAAGGTGAGAAGAGCATTGAGCAAATGGGTGAGGAGATATTAGAATATTGTATACAAGCAGCTAGTGGAGTGATTGTTCCGAAAGCTGTGCTGTTAAACCAAGACGATTTTATTCCATGGAAACGTGGAGTTAGTTTATAAAAACAACAACAATGAAAGCATTTTTAGATCAAGATTTTCTGCTTCAAAGTGAAACCGCGAAGAAGCTTTATCATGAATACGCCAAGCCTCTAGGAATTATAGATTATCACAATCATCTTATTCCAGAGCAGATTGCAAATAATACGCAATTTGAAAATCTAAGTCAGGTATGGTTAAACGGCGACCACTATAAGTGGCGCGCCATGCGAACGCACGGTATCAACGAGCAATATATAACAGGGGATGCTTCGGATCGGGAGAAATTCCGTAAATGGGCGGAAACCGTACCCTATACGATGCGAAACCCCTTATATCATTGGACGCATTTGGAATTGCAGCGATATTTCGGTATTACCGAACAATTAAATGCTGATTCTGCAGATCGCATTTTCGATCAAACAGCGGAGCAGTTGAAGGATTCCAGTCATTCAGTCCGCGGCTTGTTGAAGATGATGAACGTTGAAGTGTTGTGTACGACGGATGATCCGTTGGATAATTTGGAACATCATCAAGCATTTGCGAAAGAGCAGGAGAGTTTCCGAATGCTTCCGGCATTTAGGCCTGACAAAGCGATGCAGGCAGAAAATGTGGAAGCGTTGAATGCCTACATCAATCAGTTGGAAACTGTTGCAAACGTATCCATCGACGATCTGCAAGGCTATTTAGATGCTCTAAAGGCGCGTCATGATTATTTTGCTGAAAACGGGGGTAGTATATCTGACCACGGTTTGGAACAAGTTTATGCAGCAGATTTTACGGAATCTGAGATTAATCAAATCTTTTCGAAAATTCGCCAAAACTCATCGTTGAGCGAGGATGAAATAATAAAGTTTAAGTCCGCTATGCTGCTGTATTTTGCGCAGTGGGATCATGAAAAGGGCTGGGTGCAGCAATATCATTTAGGCGCATTAAGAAATAATAATGCTCGTATGTTAGAGCAGAACGGACCGGATACCGGTTGGGATTCCATCGGTGATTTCGTGCAGGGAAAAGCCCTGTCAAAGTTTTTCAATAAATTAGACTCAAAAGATCAATTAGCCAAGACAATTATCTATAATCTGAATCCGGCAGATAATGAGTTGTTTGCAACGATGATCGGGAACTTTAATGATGGGTCGGTGCGCGGAAAGATGCAGTTTGGCTCTGCATGGTGGTTCTTGGATCAAAAAGATGGGATGACCAAACAAATCAACGCCTTATCAAATATGGGCTTGTTGAGCTGTATGGTAGGTATGTTGACCGATTCTCGCAGCTTTCTGTCTTTCCCTAGGCATGAGTATTTCCGTCGTCTATTATGTAATATTTTCGCTGAAGATATAGAAAACGGCGAACTGCCAAATGATTTAGAATGGGTAGGAAAGTTGGTTTCAGACATCTGTTATCATAACGCAAAGCAATACTTTAATTTTTAAAACCTACTACAAAATTTTAATCAACCTAAACCAAATTCAATGGAACTCGATTTAGAGAACTTATTTTATCGGGAGGAAGACATTCCTGCCGAGTTTGCCCTGGATGAAGAGATTCATCAGCGGGAGTTTTTAAGCAATGGTACTATGCATGCTTGGTCGGGCAAAAGCAGCGAGGTATTCTCGCCTATCTGTATCAAGACCAAGGATGGATTGGTACGAAAGCGTATCGGTAGTTATCCCGTTTGTACCGAAAAGGAGTCGATGGAAGCACTCGACGCAGCCGTGAAGGCTTATGATAACGGCCGTGGAATATGGCCGACGATGAGTGTTGCTGATCGAATTGCATGTGTGGAGCAATTCACAAAAAAAATGATTGCGAAACGCGATATCGTCGTGAAGCTGATCATGTGGGAAATCGGAAAGTCTTTCGCAGATTCGCAAAAAGAATTCGACCGCACAGTCGATTATATCTATGCGACGATCGATGCGCTTAAGGACTTGGATAGAGATAATTCACGTTTTCAGATTGAGCAAGGTATTATTGCACAGATACGTCGATCGCCCTTAGGTGTGGTTCTTTGTATGGGGCCATTCAACTATCCTTTGAATGAAACCTTCACAACGCTTATCCCGGCATTGATTATGGGAAATACCCTGTTGTTCAAGCCACCTAAGCATGGAACTTTGTTGCACTATCCTTTGTTGGAGGCATTTCAAAGTTGTTTCCCTAAGGGCGTAGTCAATACCATTTATGGCCGAGGAAACACCATTGTGCCGCAGTTGATGCAGTCAGGGCAAATAAATGTATTGACCTTGATCGGTTCAAGTCGGGTGGCGAATGAACTCAAAAAATTGCATCCGAAAGTCAATCGTCTTCGAGCGATTTTGGGGCTGGATGCAAAGAATGCGGCCATCATCAGTAAAGATGCTGATTTGGATTTGGCAGTAAAAGAGACGGTTTTAGGGTCGCTTTCGTTTAATGGACAACGCTGTACAGCATTGAAGATTATCTATGTGCATCGCAGTATTGCAACAGCTTTCTTAAATAAGCTATCGGAAGAAGTCGAAAAACTGAAATATGGTATGCCTTGGGAGAAGGGTGTCGTTTTAACGCCATTACCGGAACCGCAAAAGCCTGCTTATTTAAAGGAATGTTTGGATGACGCGCTTGCCAACGGGGCGAAACTCATCAATCCTCATGCTGGGGAAACCTTAGAGTCTTTCTTTTATCCAGCAATCGTTTATCCGGTAAACGAAAAGATGAAATTGTATCGAGAAGAACAATTCGGTCCGGTGATCCCTGTCGTTCCTTTTGATGATTTGGAAGAGCCGATCGAGTATTTGATCGGATCGCCGCACGGGCAGCAGGTCAGCATATTTAGCAATAAAACCGAAGTGATTAGTTCATTAATTGATCCACTCGTCAATCAGGTGAGCAGGGTGAATATCAATGCGCAATGTCAGCGCGGTCCGGATATATTTCCATTTACCGGAAGGAAGGATAGTGCGGAGGGGACATTGTCTGTTTTCGATGCGTTGCGTTCTTTCTCCATTCGATCTTTAGTAACCACCAAGGATACACCCGAGAATAAAGCGCTGATCAATAAAATCGTTGAAGACGGCACTTCGAACTTCTTGAGTACCAAATTTATTTTTTAGTACCTCGATTTACACATAGGTTTATATTAGCAAGATTGGTCCTTTTATAGATGGGAAGAACCAATCGATGAAGGTGTCTAAAAAGGCACCTTCTTCTGTTTTATAGCTTTTGCGATTTCATTACTGTTTTCATTTTTGAGTTTTAAGCAGTAAGTCGATATTTTATGGTTTTAACGCTCCTGACTC